>JANPOR010000409.1:0-12401 GCA_031428075.1 Hymenobacter sp.
TTTGCTGGCCTACAACCACGCCAAGCGCTTAAAGACCCTACGCGGGCTAACACCACATGAATTCGTTTGTGCACAGTGGCAAAAGGACCCGACTATCTTTACCCGAGACCCGACCCACCTCACGTTGGGACTATACACCTAATACCCGACCCCACGTTCCTGTTTGATTCTGTGCCTTCGCAGCGGTTTCCTTCCGCCACGCCACCGACACCGCTGCGGGTAAGGTACGCCTGCACCTGGTCGCGCAGCCGGTCGCAATGAGCCGTAGCATCGTATTTAACCAAAAATATTTTTCGTGCGTATTGCCCGGCTACCGCCCGCTGCCGGCTGCATTTTCAGCCTCGCCCGCGGTGTGCCCCACACTCGTTAATTAATGCCAGCTTCTTCCCGTACCAAGCCCACTCCCTCGGCTGCGAAGCTCTCCCCGGCACCCAAAGTCAGGAGGCCCAAGGCTGCGCCCATTAAAGCCCCCACCCGCCCTGCTCCGCAGCCCGGCATGGGGGCCGTGCCGCACGCTGGCGGCACCACCTTCCGGGTGTGGGCCCCGCACGCCGACGCGGTGGCCGTCATCGGCACCTTCAACGGCTGGGATGCAAAAGCCGACGTGCTAGCACATGAAGCCGATGGCTACTGGGCCCTGGACGTGGCCGCGGCCAAGCCCGACGACGAGTACAAGTTCCAAATCACCAACGGCCAAAAAACCTTCGACCGCAACGACCCTTATGCCCGCCAGGTCACCAGCTCAGCCGGTAACTCGGTGGTGTTCGACCCGAATTTTGATTGGGAAGACTGCCATTTCCAGATGCCGGCCTGGAACGACCTCGTGATTTATGAGTTGCACGTAGGCACCTTCAACGCCCTAAGAAACGACCAAGTGGGCACTTTTGCCGGCGTGGCCGAGAAACTGCCCTACCTGCGCGACCTCGGCATCAACTGCATCGAGTTGCTGCCGGCCACTGAGTTTCCGGGGACCCGGTCGTGGGGCTACAACCCGGCCAACCCGTTTGCCCTGGAAAGCGACTACGGCGGGCCCCTCGCTTTTAAGGAACTGGTGAAAGCGGCCCACCGCCACGGCATCGCCGTGGTGCTCGACGTGGTGTACAACCACTTCGGGCCCGGCGACCTCGATTTGTGGCAATTCGACGGGTGGAGCGAAAACGGCGGCGGGGGCATCTACTTCTACAACGACTGGCGCGGCAAGACGCCCTGGGGCGATAACCGCCCCGATTACGGCCGCCCCGAGGTGCGCCAGTACATCCGCGACAACGCCCTGATGTGGCTGGAGGACTACCGCGTGGACGGCCTGCGAGCCGACGCCATCGCCTTCATCCGCAACGTGAAGGGCGAGGAAGACCCCGGCACCGACCTGCCCGAGGGCTGGAGCCTGATGCGCTGGATAAACGACGAAATTGACCGGACCATGCCCTGGAAAATCACCATCGCCGAGGACATGCGCGGCAACGACGGCATCACAGGCTCTGTGGCCGACGGGGGCCAGGGTTTCGATTCGCAGTGGAGCTCGGCATTTGTGTACCCCATGCACGAGGCCATCACCACGCCCCACGACGCCGACCGCGACATGAACGCCGTGGTTAGGGCCATCACCCAGAATTACAACGGCAACGCCTTCCACCGCGTGATTTACACCGAAAGCCACGACGAGGTGGCCAACGGCAAGCACCGCATCCCGGAGGAAATCATGCCCGGGGCCTCCGATTCGTGGTTTCCGAAGAAACGCGCCGTGCTGGGCGCCGCCATCGTGCTCACGTCGCCGGGCCTGCCGATGCTGTTCCAGGGCCAGGAGTTTCTGGCCGACGGCTCGTTCAACGATAACGAGCCGCTGCGATGGGGCCGGGCCGAAGAGTTCCGAGGCTTGGTGCAGCTCTACCGCGACTTGATTCGGCTGCGCCGCAACCTCGACGGCCGCACCCGCGGCCTGGGCGGCCAGCACACGCACGTGTTCCACGTCAACAACGAGGCAAAAGTCATCGCCTTCGCCCGCTGGGCCGACGGCGACGGGGGCCCCGGCGACACGACCGTCGTGGTAGCCAACTTCGCGGACAAAGCACACGACTCCTACACCATCGGCCTGCCCGCGGGCGGCGATTGGCCTTGCCGCTTCAACTCGGACTGGCAGGGCTACGACGGCTCGTTCGGTGATTTCAACTCTTTGGGGGCCACGGCCGAAGAAGGCCAGTACAACGGCTTGGCCTGGCACGGCCGCGTGGCCCTGGCCCCCTATGGCGTGATGATTTTGGCCCAATAGGTGCCAATTTTTCTGTTATCTTCCCGAAACCCCGGCTTTCCGGGGTTTCTTTTTGCTATTTTATGGACGTTTCACCTGTCCCTGACGCCGACGCCCCCCGGCCCAACACTGGCGCCGCAGCCACCGCCAATGCGCCCAATTCGGAGCTGCAAAACGCCGCTTTTATCGTGGCCGGCGTGTTTGCGGCCGCGTTCGGGCTGAAGGGCTTCCTGTTGTCGAGCCATTTTATCGACGGCGGCGTGACCGGTATTTCCATGCTGCTGGCCACCGCCACGCACTTGCCCTTGTCGGTACTAATCCTGGTATTTAATCTACCCTTTATTGCGTTGGGATTAAACCAGCTGGGCAAAAAATTCGCCCTGCGCAGCGCCATTGGTATCGGGGGGCTGGCCCTGGTGCTAGCCGTGGTGCCCTTCCCCGACGTGACGCACGACCTGTTGCTCACGGCCGTGTTTGGGGGCGTATTCATCGGGGCGGGCATCGGACTGGCCATGCGCGGCGGGGCCGTGCTCGACGGCACCGAAATCGCAGCCCTGCTCGTGAGCCGCCACCTTACGCTGCTCAAGGTCAGCGACCTGATTCTGGTGTTGAACCTGGTCATCTTCGGCGCGGCCGTGGCCGTGCTAGGCACCGAGGAAGCACTGTACTCCATGCTTACCTACTTCGCAGCGGCGCGGGTGCTGGAATTTGTGCTGAACGGCATCGAACAGTACACGGGCGTCACCATCGTGTCGGAGCACAGCGACGCGATTCGCAAGGCCATCACCGAGAAGCTGGGCCGGGGCGTGACGATGTACCAGGGCAGGGCCGGCTACGGAAAGCGCGGCGCGCAGGGCCAGGAGCGCGACATCGTGTTTACCGTCGTCACGCGCCTAGAGCTGCCCGGCCTGCGCACCCAGATCAAGGAAATCGACCCGCACGCCTTCGTTGTGCAGTACCGCATTGACGATGCCCAGGGCGGCATTATCAAGCAGCGGGCCCTGCACTAACTACTCACTGCACAGTTGACTGCTGGCTAAAATTTACACCGGCGCTTGGTCGTAGCGTTCGCCCTTTAGCTGGGGCCAACTGCCTTCAAATACAAATTCGGCCAGCGGCTTGCGCACGCGGGGGCTCACTTCCTTTTCCCGCAGCCCCTCGGGCAGGGCGGCCGGATCGCCGGGGTAGCCGAGGGTGAAGACGGCCACCGGCTCGTAGCCGGCCGGGATGCCGAAAGCGGTGCGGATTTTCTCGGCCGAAAAGCCCGCCATCTGGTGCACCTGCAAACCGAGCTCGGCGGCCTGGATGGCCAGCGTGGCGCTGGCCTGGCCCACGTCGTGCTTGGCCCAGGCATTGGGGTTGTTGTCGTGCGAGAAAGTCAGCTTGGCAATGCTCACCCCCAGCACGGGCGCATTTTTGGCCCAGGTTTGGTTGAACTCGGCCATGCCGGCCAGGATTTTTTGAAACGCCTCGGGCGTGGCCTCCTGGCTGCCCACGAGGTAGCGCCACGGCTGCTCGCCGAAGCACGAAGCGGCCGACGAAGCGGCGGTAAAAACCTGGTGTAGAGCTTCGGCCGGCACGGGCCGGCTGGCGTAGGCGCGGGGGCTACGGCGCTGGGTCAGCACCGGCAATATTTCGTATCCGAGAGCGAGGGCGTTGGTGGTATCGGCAGCCATGGAGTAAAATGGATAAGGTTCGCGAGCAGCGTAAATAAGCGCAGGGCCCCTTATGTTTTGGGCCGGCCGTGCCTTTCGTGCCTTTCGTGCCTGTCTGCCCCGAGGACGACGCGCGGAGTGCTACTCCTCCTAGCCCCTCGCCCATGATTGGCTTTTTCAGTGTGTTGCCACTAATGCCGTTGTGGGCTGCGCAATCGTAAACAAGTAGCGGTAAGTCGAAGCTAACGCGATGCACACAATCACCGTCCAACAGGTGACCAGGACGGGAGAACCCAAAATGCCATAAGTGGCCAAGAAGCCGCTGGCTAATAGTGAGTTTAGGACCCCCAGCACGACTACGAACAGAAGGCCGGTAGGTAGCAAAAAGAAAGCGAGGAAGGTCCAGATACGCGCCTTAGGCCGTAGCGCGGCATAGGCGCGGGCCAGCGGCGGCACCGTGGCCAGCAACACAAGCACTGCCCCCAGCGCCCAGGCAACGTGAAATGGCAATACCTTACTTAATGCATATACTTCGTCGTTGCCGCCCATAAAGACCGCCCCGAGCAGCCGCGCAAACGGAATGTTGGCAAATACCAGGGCAAAGCCCAACGACCGGCGCGCTGCCGGGTTGCGCGGGTCGAGCAGGAAGTAGCCCCACCACCCCATCGCGAAAGTAAAAAGCGGCCCAGCAAACGTTGCGGCCAGGTTCTGCGCCCGTCCGCAGTTTGCACACAGGCTCCAGACGTTAAAATCCCGCGTTCCCCAGCTACCACAGAGCAGCCGGCCCAGGCCGGTGTGAACGAGCTCGTGGGCTTCTCCCATAAAAAAAAGCAGGGCCACAAAGGCCAGTAGTGAGGGCCAGGTAAGCGTAATCTTCATGGGTAATTGGGTAAGAGGCCGGTACTTCCGGCCAGCCAAAGCAAAAGTGAAGCAAGGGGCCCCGCTCGTAAAAAAATATTATCCCAACCACCCAGAATCTTATACCAACCTTTCAGAAGGCCTTGGCCGTACCAAAACGGCCCTGAAGGCAACAGCTCAGCCGTCGCCAGCCGGCGTTTTTGCCGGTGCATAAACCTTACGTGGCGGCGCTGGACGAATTTAAGCTCGCGGACGGCCGCACCATGTGCATCAGCGACGCGGCCCTTCCGCTGGGCGAAACTTACCGCGAGGGGTTCTTCCAGCTGATTCGCGCCCAGAACCAGCCGTGCGGGCCCCGGAAGCCGTACCGAAAATAATTGGGGCGGACGCGGCATCTGTTGGCGGCCCGGCTTACCTTTCGCCACTCCTGTTTTTCTGGCCTTTCCCACCCGCTCATGCCCAACACGTCTGCCCCCGCCCCCGAAGCCTTGTTTCCCGACGCGTTGCTGGTTGAGGTGGCCTGGGAAGTTTGTAACCAAGTTGGTGGTATCTACACCGTTATCCGCTCCAAGGTGCCGGCTACTGTGCCAGTATGGGGCGAGCGGTACTGCCTGCTGGGGCCCTACTTCCCGCAGATGGCCCAGAGCGAGTTCGAGGCCTACGACGACATCCAGCTGGCCCTCATGGACGACCCCTACGCCACGGCCGTGCGCCAGCTGCGGTCCGAGGGCTACGACATCAACTTTGGCACTTGGCTCGTGACAGGCCGCCCGCGGGTGGTGCTCCTGAACCCCTTCCAAGCCTACGACCGGCTCGGCCAAATCAAGGCCGACCTCTGGCAACACCACGGCATCCCGATGCCCGACAACGACGACCTGCTCCACCAAGTGGTAGCCTTCGGGGCCCTCTCGAAGCTGTTCGTGCAGACCGTGGCGGCCCAGCAGACCGAGGGGCAGCGCCTGCTGGTGCATTTCCACGAATGGATGACGGGCGTGGCCATCCCAGATTTGCGACGCGACCGCACCCCTGCCCACTTGGTTTTCACGACGCACGCCACGCTGCTCGGCCGCTACCTGGCCATGAACGACCCTGAATTCTACGACCACCTCATGCGCGTAGATTGGCTGGCCGAAAGCCGCCACTTCAACATCGAGCCGGCCGTGACGATGGAGCGCGCCGCCGCCCACGGGGCCCACGTGTTCACCACGGTGAGCGAGCTGACGGTGCGCGAGTGCATTTATTTATTGGATAGAATACCGGACGCCGTACTGCCCAACGGGCTCAACATCGAGCGGTTTGTGGCCGGCCACGAGTTCCAAAACCTGCACCAGCAATACAAAGCCAAAATCCATGAGTTTGTGATGGCGCACTTTTTCCACTCGTATTCCTTCGACCTGGACAAGACGCTGTATTTCTTCACCTCGGGCCGCTACGAGTACCACAACAAGGGCTTCGACCTGACCTTGGAGGCCCTGGCCCGCCTCAACTACCGCCTCCAGCAAAACGGCATCGACGTGCAGGTGGTGATGTTTTTCATTACCAAGCGGCCCTTCACCAGCATCAACCCGCAGGTGCTGGAGCGCCGCGCCGTGTTGGAAGAAGTGCGCCAGACTTGCCGGGCCATCGAGGAGCAGGTGGGCGAGCGGCTGTTTTACGCCGCCGCCGCCAGCTCCGAGCACCGCCTGCCCGAGTTGGGCTCGATGGTGGACGACTACTGGAAATTGCGCTACCGCCGCACGCTGCAAAGCTGGAAATCGAACGCCCTGCCCCCGGTCATCACCCACAACCTGGTCGACGACCACAAGGACGACATCCTCGACTACCTGCGCCGCGCCAACCTGCTGAACTACGAGCACGACCGGGTGAAAATCGTGTACCATCCCGATTTCATTTCTACCACCTCGCCTTTGTTCGGCATGGAGTACGGGCAGTTCGTGCGGGGCTGCCACCTGGGCGTGTTTCCTTCTTATTACGAGCCCTGGGGCTACACGCCTTTAGAGTGCGTAGCCCGCGGCGTGCCGGCCGTGACGAGCGACCTCTCAGGCTTCGGTGACTACGCCCTGCAAAACGTGCCCAACCCCGAGCAGAAAGGCATTTTCGTGGTGCACCGCCAGGAGCGCTCGTTCGACGAATCGGCCGAGGAGCTGACCAATATGCTCTGGCAGTTCGTACTGCTCAGCCGCCGCGAGCGGATTCAGCAGCGCAACACGGTAGAAAGCCACGCCGACCTGTTCGACTGGAAAAACCTGCGCGTGTACTACGACCGGGCCTACGCCCTGGCCCTGGAACGGCAGTAGAGCCCCAGCGAATCTACCTACGGCTCGGCATTAGCACAGCACCATCATGAATAATTTCAGGCTAGAGACGTACACGGGCACCGTGTTGGACTCGCAGAAGCACACGCAGTCGCACGTTTACAGCGAAGGCGGCGGAGGCTACGTGGGCCCCAACGGCGGGCGGATAAAAGCGGCGACGGTGAAATCGTACAATACCACGCGCCACGACATCTTCTACCGCTTGGCAGATGGCCGGGAAGAGCACGTTCACTTCCCGCTCGACAGCATTGCGTTGCGAAACGGCAACGTCATCACCCTGATTGCGGCCTTTCGCGGCGACAGCACCAGCGGCCACTACGTTCGCCTGTGCAACCACGACACGGGCACGGTCTACAACGTGCTGGACGGTGCGACCTGGCAAGCCATGACGGCCCCCGACCCAACGGATTTAGCCTCCCTGAAGAAGATTAAGACCGGGTATTCCTTCCTTATTCCGCTGGCGATATGGCTGGCCTTGTGCCTCGTCACCATTTCAGGCGGGCTTTACCTGTACAAACAGCTACCCGATTCGCGGGAGTTGATTACCAAGGTGTGCCTGTACGCCATCTTCTCTTTGCCGCTCTTTTTCATCGCGGCGCTGCTGATGGTTCACGGGAAGAGCAAGAAGCGCCAGGCGGCCAAGCAAGGCGTGAACAGCCGATTAGCGGATGAATTGAATGGGAAAATAGCCGCAGCGGTAGCAGCCGTGGGTTAATACTGCTTTAGCACAATGTCCAAACGCTTTTTTGCGCTCGCCCCGCTCTTGGCGATGGCCAGCGCCGCCCTTGCCCACGAGTTTTGGCTCCAGCCAGCCCGCTTTCGCCTGCTGCCCGGCGAGACGGTGCACGTGCGGCCCCTGATAGGCGAAAACCTCCGAGGCGAACCTTGGGGCAACCGAACCGATAAAATCCTGCGCTTCGTGCGCTACGGCCCTGTCCCGGCCGATTCCACCGACCTAACGCCCGCTCCCGGCGCGTCCCCGGCCGATACGTTCCGCACCGCCGTGGCCTTTGCCCAGCCCGGCACCCACCTGGTGGTGTTGCGCAGCAACCCGTCGTTCATCGAATTGTCCGCCGATAAATTTACCGCCTACCTGCGCGAAGAGAGCCTGGAATATGCCTTGCGCCGCCGCCAGGAGCGCGCCCAACAGACGCTGCCCGGACGCGAGGCCTACCGCCGCTGCGCCAAGGCGCTGGTGCAGGTGGGGCCCATCCCGGCAGCCGACACCGCTTATCGCCGCGTGCTGGGCTTGCCTTTTGAACTCGTACCTGAACAAAATCCCTACCGTTTGGGCCCCGGCGCAGCGCTTACACTGCGGGTGCTGCGGGCCGGGCAGCCCGCCCGCGGGGCCCTGGTGCAAGTCTGGCAACAGCAACTGGTGGGCCAAGCTCCCACACACTTTGCCACCCACGCCAACCAAAGCGGCCGTGTGCTGTTACGTCTTTTCGGACCAGGGCCTTACCTAGTAGCGGCGGTCGACATGGCCGACGCACCAGCCGCACTGCGCGCACGCGCCGATTGGCTCAGCACTTGGGCTTCGCTTACGTTTGCGGGGCCGGCCGCACGTTAGGGCCATCTGCGTTTTTTCTTTACCTTCGTACCTTTAATATCCATCCCACGCGCCCGTCGTATGAAGTACGCCATCGATAAAAAAGAAAGCTATACCGTCATCACTATCGACGAGAAGAAGCTGGACACCACCGTTGCCCCTGACCTCAAATCGGAGTTCGTGAAGTTGAATGCGGAAGGAATCAACAACCTAATATTGGACCTTTCCAACGTCAAGTACACTGATTCATCGGGCCTGAGCTCCATCCTTATTGCCAACCGCCTGTGCAACTCCACCGGGGGCCTGCTGGTGCTGACTGGTTTACAAGACCACGTGCTCAAGCTTATCACCATCAGCAAGTTAGAGTCAGTTTTGCACATTCTGCCCACCGTGGAGGAAGGCATTGACCGGGTGTTTCTGCACGCCATCGAGCGCGATTTAACGGACAAAGGGTAAATAGCTATTTGATTATTAATTATTAATTGCCAGTTGCCAGGGCCCCCAAGCTGGCAGCTGGCAATTTACATTTTAGTGGGGCTAGCAGGGCCCCAACCACCGCTAACTAACTATTGACGTTGAATTTCGAGCTGCGAATCCTGGGCTCGGCCTCGGCTACGCCGGTGCTGGGCCGCCACCCCACGGCGCAGGCCCTTACCGTCGGCGGCGCCCACTACCTCGTCGATTGCGGCGAGGGCACCCAGTGGCGCCTGCTCGAGTACCGCAGCCGCCTCAACCAGCTGAAGGCCATTTTCATCTCACACCTCCACGGCGACCACTACTTCGGGATTTTTGGGCTACTGGGCACGCTGCACTTGCAGGGCCGCACCCAGCCACTGACCATCGTGGGGCCCCCGGGCCTCGACGAAGTGCTGGTGGCCCAAATGCGGGTGTCGGGCACGAAGCTGGCCTACGCGATGGAATTCGTGGCCGTCGACACCGAAACCCACACCGTGGTGTACGAAGACGCGCACATCACCGTGTCGTCGCTGCCCATGCGCCACCGCATCCCGTGCGCCGGCTACCTGTTTGCCGAGCCGCCGCGCCGCGCCCGCCTGCTGAAGGAGCGCCTGCCCGCCGGCCTCACCGCCGCCCAACTCGCCCAGCTCGCCCAGGGCTACGACCTCGCCGCCGATGGCCAGCAGCCCGGCCTGCGCCACACCGACGTGTCGGGCCCCGCCGAGCCGCCGCGCCGCTATGCTTTCTGCTCCGATACACTTTACACCCCCGCCCTGGCCGACCTCATCCGCGGAGCCGACCTGCTTTACCACGAAGCCACTTTCTTGGAAGACCTGCGCGAACGCGCCGCCCAAACTCACCACAGCACCGCCCGCCAGGCCGCACTGCTGGCCCGCGACGCGGGCGTGGGTCGGCTGCTTATCGGCCACTTTTCGAGCCGCTACAAAACCCTGGACCCGCTGCTCACCGAGGCCCGGACCGTGTTTCCTACTGCCGAACTGGCTCTGGAGGGCCTGACGATCAGCCTGTAACTTTATTGTATGAGCCCGTCTTTCACCCATAAAAAACAGCAGCTTTACCTGGTCCTCAGCGGTATCTTTCTAGTGAATGCGCTGCTGGCCGAGATCATCGGTGTCAAGATTTTCTCGGCCGACAAGCTCATGGGCCTGCCCGGCAGCCTCACGGCCGGCGTGCTCATATGGCCCGTCGTTTTCGTGACCACCGACATTATCAACGAGTATTTCGGCAAGGCCGGCGTACTGCGCATCAGCTACCTCACGGTAGTGCTCATCCTGTTCGCGTTTGGAATCATTTATCTCACCACCAGGCTGCCCCCGGCTGACTTCTGGCTCGATGTAAACAAGACTGATAATTTGGGTCGGCCCTTCAACATCGATTTTGCTTACCAGAGTATTTTCCGTCAGGGGCTGGGCATCATCACCGGCTCCATCGTGGCATTTGCGGTGGGGCAAGTGCTCGACGCCACCATTTTTGAGGCCATCCGCAAGGCTACCGGGGGCCGGTTTATCTGGCTGCGGGCCACGGGCTCAACGCTGATTTCGCAGCTAGTCGATTCGTTTGTGGTGCTGTACGTGGCGTTTTACGTATTCGGCAACTGGTCGCTGGACCAAGTCGTGAGCGTAGCCAATACCAATTACTGGTACAAGTTCGCGGCCGCTATCTTGCTTACGCCCGTGCTGTATTTAGCTCATTACTTGATTGACCGGTATTTGGGTCCCAACGACACGGTGGAGTTACAGCAAGAAGCGACCGCCAACGTGAGTGTGTGAACCCGGTAAGTCATCATTGTGAGCCCTTTCCAAAACAGTGTTACTTTTTGTGCGCGGATCAACAGCGGCGCGAAGCCGTCCGCCTTCTTTCCCGCTTTCAATTGTAACCAGCTCTTTGTAAAGCATTTAATTAAACGATAGTTACCTTATTTCAATCCGCTAATAAATAGTGAGCCATCCATTATCTCTAACCCCTTTATTTAATTAATTATGCCCCGCTTATTATTTGTAAACAAGCATTTCCTGGCCTTGGCCGGGGCCCTGCTTACCGCCGTGCTGCTGCCGGGCCAGGCGCTGGCCCAATTTGCCTTCGCGCCGGGCCACTACCAGCTGGCCACTGGGGCCCAAGGCGACGCTTCGCTGAAGCTGGTGCTGGCCGAAGACAACAAGCCCGGGGCCATGGTGGGCGTTAAAAATAACCGAGAGCGCAGCTTTCGCACGGCACAGGTGGCAGCCTTCACCGTTGACGGCCACTCGTTTGCCCGGCAGGACGGCTTCAGGCTACGCGCGGGCATCGACGCGAAATTTGCTGACCCGACGTTGCTGGAGACCGTGGTAGCGGACGGCCCCGTCGAGCTGTTTTATTACTACTACATTGCCCAGATGGGCCCCATGAAGACCCACGTCGCGCTGGCCGTACTGCGCAAGCGGGGCACGTCGACCTTTTTCATTTACAGCCCCAAACGCACGCCTGGCCTCGACGCCCGGCAGGCCCTGAGCCCGCTTGTAGCCGGACTTTTTCCCGGCGACCCGGTGCTGCAACAGCAGCTGGTAAGCAACGCCATTGCCCGGGCTCAGTTGCCGGAATTGGTGCGGGCTTACAACCAGGGCGTGCGCCGCAAACCCTGATTATTGCCATGCTTCACATTATCAACCAAGTTATAAAAGTAAAATTTTAGGAAATCTTATAATTACTAAAATAAATATTCCAACTATCATGATTAAACTACTTCTTTTTCTAGTTAGCTTACTAGTACCAATGTTAAGTTTAGCCCAATATACACCCGGTAATTATTACTTAAACAGCGACCCAAGCAAGGTTTACTCTGGCAATTTAAAAGTAAATCCTAACAAATTGATTGTCCAGAATGAAACCGATAAAAATTTTAGCTTCCAGCCGGAAGAGGTAGCCTACGTGCGTACTAGCGAAAACAAAAAGTTTGTTGCTACAAATGGGTTACCGACGCGTGGACCAAACTGGAACAACAAATTATACCGACCTGTATTGGTTGAACTTATTGACAGTGGAAAATTCTGTTTAACCCGGTACAATAATTTCAATGATGAAAGCCTAACTTTTAATAGCGCAGCCGGGGTTTATGATGGCAGTTTATACATTGTAAAAACTGCCGGTTCAACTGTTGTATTACCGCTGTACGTTTGGACTAAGAGCCTGTTAAAAATCAGAGTTTTCGAGTGCTTATCCCGCTGAAACAGGTCAGAAATGATCGTTTATCTTAGATAATCAGAGAGGGTCGACGCGACAAAAGAGCTTTCTGATGCCGCAAATGGCATCTCATAACATAGTGTTTC
>JANPOR010000410.1:0-3717 GCA_031428075.1 Hymenobacter sp.
CTTTACCAGCGCCTGCCGTTGCGCTCGACGCAAGTGGCCTTGGCGCTGCGGGTCGAGCGCTACACGGCCTTTGGGCGGGCGGGGGTACTGCTGTTGCGCGTGCGCGGCGAAAGCCTAGCCAACCAGCGCTTGTTCCTGAACGAGATGTTCCGGTTGGGGGGCCTGAACTCGCTGCGCGGCTTTAACGAAAACCAGTTTTACGCTAGCGCCTACGCTGTAGTCACCGCCGAGTACCGGCAGTTCATTGGCGCCGAATCGTACGTGTTTTTGTTTGCCGACCAAGCGTATTTCCGGCACGACCTTGTGGGCGATAAATACCGCGACCAGCCCACGGGCCTGGGCGCGGGCCTGAGCTTTCGCACCCCGGCGGGGCTGTTCCAGTTCGTGTATTCAGTAGGCCAATCGAGCAGCGCCAACCAGCGTTTTGCATTGGGTAATTCCAAGATTCACTTCGGCATTACGAACCGGTTTTGAAGAAGCTGCCATTGTGTAAATTATTAGCCAAATACCCGCCACAGTGGCTGAATAGCGATATTATCAAAAGTAATATTCGGCCAATATGACTTAAATGCGTGTTTGATTGTGGGGCCCTCAGTGTGGTACGAGCTTTGATAATCGCTGAGAGCAGCCGACCCTAAACCCGGCTCTCTTCTATGAAACTTATCAGTTCGAAAACCATCCGTGAATTTGCTCCTCAGCTCGACCTACTCAATACCATTGGTGGGGGCGTGGCCCAGCCCCAGGTGCGCCTCGACAAGCGCGAGAAAGGCGTGATTTTGCGCGTTGCGCTGCCATCAGCTTCGCCCGAGAGCTTCCACGTTGCTCTGCACAACCAGCGCCTGACCGTGTACGGCGCCTACCGCCACCACCCCGACGACGAGCTGTCGGCCCCGCTGTTCGTGCGCGTGCTTGACTTGCCCGCTAACCTCGACGCGACCCGCATTGATGCCGTGCAGGAGGGCCCTGAGTTGCGCGTACGCATCCCTTACAAACGCCTCAACGACGAGCCTCGCGAGCTAGACATCCGCCGTGACTAAGCTCTTTTTTCATACCGCCGGGACCGACCGGCACCGCCGTCCATTGATAGGGCCGGGACCGACCGGCCACCTTTTTCATCTTTGACCGCTTTCCCACCGCCCGCCAGCGGTGGTTTTTTTTGCCTTGGCTAAAGTAGCGGAATCAGCAGCACGAAGCTCATCAGCAGGGCCAAGTAGAACCAGCCCAGCACCTGCCCGCGGTAGCGGCGTGGCAGGCGGTTGCTGAGCACCAGCAGGGCGGCAATCACCAAGGCCAAGTGCAGCACCAGGAACGCCAGCGTCTTCACCCAGTTGCTCACGATGGTGTTGCCGGCTTGGTCTTGGTTGCTCTCTCCCAGGCCCGACACCGCCCAACGCAGGCCGTAATAAGCCACTGTTTCGAAGGCAACGAACCCGAGCAGGCCCGTCAACCACGCAGCGAAGGCCGATTTTTGGGGCGCGTCCGCCATGGCTGTGTTTGTAAGAAAAAAGACCGGAAATTACGGCCGGGGCCGTTCCAGCACCTCGGCCGTTCGAGCCCGGACGTACAAGTCCTCAACCTTAGCCCGGGCCCAAGGCGTGCGCCGCAAAAAATTCAGGCTCGACTTGAGGCTGGGATTGACAGCGAAGCAGTTGATGCGCAGGCGCTCATCGAGCCCGGGCCAACCGTAGGCGGCCAGTAGGTAATCGAGGATTACGGCCAGCGTAACGCCGTGCAGTTCGCGGATGAGGTGGCCCGATTCGTCGCGGGCATCGGCAGAAGTAGGCACAGCAGCGGAAGATAAAAGGGGGAATCTGAGACAAAGTTGGCACAAACCGGGTTGCCCAGGTGCATAACCCGTCTGAAGGGGTGTTATTTTTGGCCAAGCCCATGCCCCGTCTCCGTTCCACTCCTGCTGTTGCCGTTGCACGCCCGCGCCGTCTTTGGCGGCGGGCGGCGGTACGCTGGCTAGCCGCGACGGTGCTGGTGGGTCTGTTGGGGGCCGGCGTGTTCTACACCCGCCACAGCGCGCAGCTCAACCGCTACGCCCGCCGGACGTGGACCGCGCTCACGCGCACGGGATTGACGGGACGCGAAAAAACGCCCTTGCTGGCCGGCTACTCGGTGCACGGCATCGACGTGTCGGCTTACCAAGGACGCATCGACTGGCCAGAGGTGGCGCGCCACGCGGTGCGCTTCGCCTTCATCAAAGCCAGCGAAGGCGTGAGCCTGCAAGACCCGCGCTTCGCCCGCAACTGGCGCGAGGCGCGGACGGCGGGCATCTGCCGGGGGGCCTACCATTATTTTTTACCCAACCGCGATGGGGCTGAGCAGGCCCGCTTATTCATCCAAACCGTACCGCTGGAACCTGGCGACCTGCCACCGGTACTCGACGTAGAGTCCGCTCAGTTCCACGACGTAGCCCTGATGCGCCGCGAAGTGGCCGTCTGGCTACGCTTGGTGGAAACGCATTACGGCGTGAAGCCCATCCTATACTCTAACCACAGCTTCTACCGCCGCCACCTGACCGGGCATTTCGACGACTACCCCCTGTGGCTGGCCCACTACGAAGTGGAACGCCCCGCCTTACCGGCCGACAAGTGGATTATCTGGCAGCACTCCGACGAAGCTTACGTACCCGGCATCCGCGGCACGGTCGATTTCAACGTCTTCCAAGGCAGCTATGCTGCTCTGCTGGCCCTACGGGTGCCGGCCGCCCCGCCGGCCCGGCCGGCCCCACGCTGAGCCTGGGCCCCGCAAGAGAGCCGCCCGGCGGCACTTCGGGCGAAGCAGCGGCCGGACGGCTTTCGAATGGGCCTAGGGCCTAAAATTACATTTTGGGGGCGGGCGTGGCGGCCGGCGCAGCCGGGGTCGCGCTCATAGTTTTGGCTTTCATCGTGCTTTTGTGGGCTTTGTGTTTCTTCGTCATTTTGCTAGCGGCCATCTTGCCGTGGCCCTGGGCCGAAGCATTGAAGAAAGAGGCGGTGAGGGCAAGAGCAGCGACGAGTTTCAGGATGTTTTTCATGATAAGCAAAAAAAGGTGTGAGATTGGGACGAAAATATTCCGAAAGGTGGGCGCGATGCCTGAACGCAACATGAAGAAAAATACTGATATCAGAATCTTGTTAGATAGCTGGGGCCGTTGGGCGGCCCTGGTTACGGGACTGGCCGCAGGGCTGCTGGCCAGCGGTTGCGGCAGCAGCCGGCCGGCCTTCACGCAGTCGGGCCAGGGCTCGTACTACGCCGATAAATTCAACGGCCGGCCCACGACCAGCGGGGCTCGCTACCGCCCCGATGAAATGACAGCCGCCCACAACACCTTGCCCTTCGGCACCCGCATCCGGGTGACCAATTTGCGCAACGGGCGCTCGGTGAAGGTGACCGTGAATGACCGAGGGCCCCACGTGCCCGGGCGCATCGTCGACGTGTCGCGCAAGGCCGCTCGCCGCCTCGACTTGGTGCGGGCGGGCGTGGTACCTGTACGCCTTGACGTCATCCGGCCGGCCCCACAGGCGGCGGGGCGCTAGCTATTTTTGTCCCATGAACATCCGTAAGAAAGTAACCTGGGTCTGCCCGCCCAGCCTGAGTCGCTTCGCCGCCCTCGACCACTGGATCCGCGCCGCCGAAGCCCAAGGCTGGACCGAAGCCGAGGTCCAATACGTGCTCGATGAAGTGGTGGCCGCCGAAGACGATGTTGCCGGCCGCGCGGTGTTGGTCTGG
>JANPOR010000411.1:0-5428 GCA_031428075.1 Hymenobacter sp.
AAAAAAATGGGATAGGTCGTTTACTCGTGGCCCGTTGCCGGGGTCCTACTCGTAGCCGGGCCGGCGGGCATCGGCGTCGCTGGGGGCTTCGCCTTCCTCGTCGTCGGCGTAGTGGTCGTCACGCAGGGGCTTGGGGCGGGCGTCGCGCAGGCGGCTGAGAAGGCTGCGCGGTGCGGGCTGCGGCGCGGGGCTGGGTTCCGGGTCGGGTTTGGGGGTCAGGTAATCGATGCGGCGCTGCAGACCCGGCACTACGTTGGTAACCAAGTGCAGCAGCAGCAGGAAGCTGCTGAGGCTGAGTAGGAAGGTGAGGTAGTCGAGCCAGTTGTGGTGCGGGGCTGCGCCGGCCGGCTGCGGCGTGGATACGGCGGCATTGTCGGGGGCTTCCAAGGCGGCAGCGGTCGGCGTGGCGGGGCCGGCGTCGTCGTTGGTGGTGAGAGGAGCCGCCACGGGCCCCTCGGCGGCGGCGGGCACGGCGGCCGCGTCGGCGGGGGCCCCAGCGGCGTTGAACTGCGCGCTGGCCTGCTTGATGAGGCGCTCTTCGGCCCGCACCAGGGCCACCCGCTCGTCGCGGGGCAAGCCGTGGATGAAAAACTCGAAATTGCGGTCGCGCAGGATGCCGCCGAGCTGCTTCTCGAATTCGCCCAGCGTAACGGGCCCCGGCCCAAAGCGATTTTTGTAGCGCTCGGCGCTGGCGTTGTAGTTCTGGAACAGCTTTTTCAGCGGGGCGTTGTTGCCGAACAGGTCGAACTGCCGGCGGGCGGCGGCGGTGCGCAGCGTGACGGGGAACTTGCCGCGGGTAAACGACCTATCGTACACGGTCTCGAACGTGCGAAAATTCAACTCATCCACGGTTTTATCGAACAGGACCTTGTTGGCCTGGGCCGGTGTTTGGGCGTGGGCCAGCGGGGTGAGCAACAGCAGTAGTGCGAGAATTTTAAGTTTTAGCATAAAAAAGCAAAGGATTCAGCGCACAAAGTTCGGTGCGCAAAGTTGCGCATGGTTAGAAGAGGATCCGCAAAGTTTATTTCGACCGCATTTTGCGCAATCTCTTTCAACCTTGCGCTACAGGTCGTGGGCCACTACCAGCGACTCGCGGCAGGCGTTCAGGTACATTTCCACTAGCTCGTCGGTGATGGCTGTGGAGACGAACAGGGCCTCAAACTGCGACGGGGCCAAGTAGATGCCTCGTTCCAGCATGGCGTGGAAGTAACGACCAAAAGCAGGGAGGTCGCACCGCTTGGCGTCCTCAAGGTTGTTGACGGGCCCCGCCGTGAAGAACAGGCTGAACATCGAACCCACTCGGTTCACGGTGTAGTTCAGGCCCAACTCTTGGGCAATCCGGCGGGTGCCGTCATCCAAGCGGGCGGTGGTGGCGTCGAGTTGGGCGTAGAGCGCCGGGTGTTGCTGCAAATGGCGCAACTGGGCCAGGCCGGCGGCGGTGGCCAGCGGATTGCCCGAGAGCGTACCTGCCTGGTACACTTTGCCGACCGGAGCCACTTGGTTCATGATGTCGGCGCGGCCGCCGTAGGCCCCCACCGGCAGGCCCCCACCGATGATTTTGCCCAGCGTGGTCATGTCGGGTACGATGCCGAACAACTCCTGGGCCCCGCCGGGGGCGAGGCGGAAGCCCGTCATCACCTCGTCGAAAATCAGCACAATGCCGTGCTCGGTGCACAGGGCCCGCAGGCTCTGCAAAAAGCTCTCCTGCGGGACTACTAGGCCCATGTTGCCCACCACAGGCTCCAAAATGATGGCGGCAATCTGCGCAGGGTTGGCGGCGATGGAGGCCGCCACGGCGGGCAGGTCGTTGTAGGGAACCGTGAGGGTGTCCTGGGCCACGCCGGCCGTCACGCCGGCCGAGTCGGGCGTGCCTAGGGTGAGGGCCCCCGAGCCCGCCGCGATGAGGAAGGAGTCGGCGTGGCCGTGGTAGCAACCTTTGAATTTGAGGATTTTGGCCCTTCCTGTGTAGCCGCGGGCTACCCGAATGGCCGACATGCAAGCCTCGGTGCCGGAATTTACGAGGCGCACTTTCTCAATGCTGGGCACCATGTCGATGATGAGCTGGGCCAGCTCGCTTTCGCGGCGCGTGGGGGCCCCGAAGCTCAAGGAATTGGGCAGGGCCTCCGTCACGGCGTCGAGCACCACTTTCGGGGCGTGGCCCAGAATCATGGGGCCCCAGGAATTGATAAAATCGACGTAGCGGTTGCCGTCTACGTCGGTGAGCCAAGCGCCTTGGGCGCTTTGCATGAACACCGGCGTGCCGCCCACCGAGCGAAAAGCCCGCACCGGCGAGTTGACGCCCCCCGGAATCAGGGCTTGGGCCTGGGTGAAGAGGGCGGCGGAAGAGTGTTGGTCAAGCATGGATTTCAATTGTCGGTTAATAGTTTTCAGTGAGTAGTTAACAATTTGCGCCAGCAGTTGTCATTCCGGGCGCCCCGAAGAGCTTGGATTAGGCATCCCTAGTTTCCTCGAGGCGCGGAATGGCAGCGGTGCAGACCGGTTGGTTCGATCTACTTCTCACTCATTTCACCACCCGCACCTCCAAGTTGTCGAGCTTGGTGATGGGCACCACTTGGTTGTCGCGGCAGCCGATAGGGTAGGCGTAGCCCGGGAACACGGCCCCCGGTGCGGGCCCGTCGGCCGCCAAACTGCCCTGAAACGCCGGGCCGAACTGGGCCAGCGTGTTACCAAAAAACAAGAGCATGTCGAAGCCTTGGATAGCGTAAGAACCGGGCGGCAGGTGCTGGCGCTGCAGGTACAGCTGGCGGAAGCGCCGGTAGCCGGGGCTCGTCTCGTCGACGAATTTGGGCTGCACGAAGTACACGCCGGGGCCGCTGAGTTGGCTGGGGTCGAGGCGCGGATTATCGAGCCAGGCTGCCGGGGCCAGCAGCGGCGGGCGGGGAGCGGCCGGCGTGCCGTGGAGGGCCCTCAGAAAATAAGGGCCGGCTTTGCGGTTGTCAGACGCCACAACCACGTGCCCAGTCCCGGCCAGGTCGAGGCCGGCGGCCGCGGCGGTCAGGCTCTCGTCCACATCGGGATTGAAGCGGCGGCGGGTGCTGACGTGCCCGCCCAGGGCCTCAAAAGTGGCCTGGTAAGCGTCGGCGAATGCAGTTTCGTCGTGGTTGTCTTCGTGCAAAAGAATGGCCGGCCGACCCGCTCCGAAAGCGTCGGTGGCAAATTGCGCTGCCAGCCGCCCCTGGGTGGCCGCGCTGGGGCAGTTGAGGTAGTGCCAGGGGTTATCGAGTACCAAATCGCCGTCCTGCGAGAGCGGGTTGATGCATACAATCTGGTGTTCCTGGGCGTAGCGGCCCAACAGCTTGGCGCCCGACTTGTACACCGGCCCGATAAGCAAATCCATGCCGGCCAGCTCGGGCAGGGCCAGTACCTGCTTCAGCTTCAAGGTGTCGGCTCCGGTATCGTAGGCAAAAAGCTGCACCGGGTGGCCGGCGCGTTGCAGCGAGTCCTGGGCCAGGCGCAGGCCGGCGTAGAGGTCGGTCACGAACTGGTTCTTGCGTAGTTTCTGCCAGCTGGTATCGTCCAGTTCGAAGGGCAGCAGTACGGCTACGTTGTAACTGGCCTTGCGGGCCGTGGGCCGGGCGGCGGGATGCGGGGCGAGGGCTCCCGCGTAGCGAGTGTGGTCGAGATGGAACCTGTCAATCAGCGCGTCGAGCTGGGGCCGGTCGGCCTCGGTGCCGAAGCCGTTGGGCGCGGCCAGACGATCGGCGTAGGCGCGGGCCAGGGCGGCATCGTCGGGGGCGCGGCGCAGCAGGCGCTGCCAGGTGCCGCGGTCGCTGAGGCGGGGCAGGTAGGCCGCTTTTAGGGCGTCGCGCTCGGGCCCAAGCTGACCGGCGGGGTTGGCACTCAAGGTTTTGAGGGCCGTATCATAGTCGCCTTGCTCCAACGATACCTGGCTTTGCAGCAGCAGGGCCTCGGGCAGGTTCGGGTAGTTGGGGTATTCGTCCCGCAGCAGGTTGAGGAGCTGCTCGGCGTCGGCCCACTGTTTGAGGCGGGCGTGGGCTACGGCGGCAAAGTAGGCCGCGTCGGCGCCGCGGGCAAAGCGGGCGGTGGGCGGAGCCAGGGGCTCTAATTCCTTTAGGGCGGCGGCGGGCTGGCCTTCGTCGAGTTGGGTTCTGCCGGTGCGGTAGTGCAGGGCCTGGGCAGCGGCTGTGGTCCGGCCGGGCTGGGCCCGCGCTGCTGCAGGCAACAAAAGTGCCAGGCCCAGGGCCCGTCCGTACTTGCCCAAAGCGTAGGTGTTCGGCATAATTAGGGGGTTAAGCTTCCGCCCAAACGGCCCCCGGCCGGGCGGGGATGGAAGCCGGTGCAAAGGTAGCGCCGGCCGGGGCCCAGGTCACTGCCCGGGCCCCGGCGCTAAGGGTTGTGGCCGAATGCTCGTTACTTTCGCCGGTATGCAACCCGCCCTGCCCTTCACCCGAACCCGCGCTACGCTGCTGTTCGTACTGGCTGCCTCGGTGGGGCTGAGCCTATTTTTGATTGCTGGACGGGTGCTGGTCACGCACCAGTTTCGATTTTTATTTCTGGCCTGGAACCTGTTTCTGGCCCTCATTCCCTACGGGCTGAGTATGTTGCTGGGGCTGGCGCGGGGCCCCTTGCGGGCGCGGCTGCTTCTGCCAGTGGGCCTGGCGTGGCTGCTGTTTTTTCCCAACGCGCCCTACCTCGTCACCGACCTGTTCCATCTCGACCAGCGGCCCGACGCCCCGCTCTGGTTCGACCTAGCCCTCATCATGAGCTGCGCCTGGAACGGCCTGATGCTGGCCTACGCCTCGCTGGCCGACATGCAAACACTGGTGCGTCTGCGCCTGGGACCCGCCGCCGGCTGGGCGTTCGCCACGGCGGCGCTGCTGCTCAGCAGCTTCGGCATTTACCTGGGCCGCTACCTGCGCTTCAACTCCTGGGACGTGCTCGCCAACCCACTCACCCTGTTCTACGACATCGTGAACCGGCTCCTGCACCCCTTCACCTACCCGCGCACCTGGGGCGTAACGATGGTGTTCGGCGCGTTTTTGCTGCTGGGCTACGCCACGGTGCGCGTGCTGGGTAGGGCCCAGGCGGAGTAGTAAGCTATTATGTTGAGGTTTTATTTACAGAAAACTTGAGTTGCTCTTAATTCTATACTAGCCATTAGCTTTCATGTCAGCCATTAATTTCTCTATTTTATCGTCAGTGATTCCAAGCTTTTCTGTATAAATGGTATAATATGACTTAAGCTCATGATCAATTTCTTCTGAGTCATGAATGAAATCACAGAAATACTTAATCATTTCCTTTTGACCTAATTCAGAATAAAATCTAGTAATTTCCAGTTTAAAATATTTATGAACTAAATAATTTATTTTGTCAAGTAAAATGATTAGTTTCCCCTCCAATTCCTCTGAGAGCTTGTAACTCTGCCTCACTTCACTAATGAAGT
>JANPOR010000412.1:0-1981 GCA_031428075.1 Hymenobacter sp.
CAGCCGCACTGCCTACTTAAATCACCAAGCACAGTTCGTAAAGTCGCTCTTCCACGCTTTCTTCACCCCTGCTTTGTCGCCTGACTGGGAGTATTGCAGGCAAGGCCACTTAGATGTATAGTCCCAGGATGTGATGGTGTATTTTCCGGGCAGGAATTTCGCACATATTTATGGGACAAGTACTCCACGGCAGCGCCCGCACAACGGCGGCGATACGGCGCGCTATCCAACACAGCCAGGAAAGCCTACAAAGCTTAGCCACGCGCTACAGCATCAACCCCAAAACGGTTGCCAAGTGGCGCAAGCGCCCTACCGTGCGGGATGCGCGCATGGGTCCAGAACCGGTTTCGACGGTGCTTACGGCCGAACAAGAAGCCATTGCCGTGGCTTTTCGCCGGCACACCCTGCTGGCGCTGGACGACTGCCTCTACGCGCTCCAGGCCACGATTCCGCACTTGTCCCGCTCGGCGCTGCACCGCTGTTTTCAGCGGCACGGCATCAGCCGCCTGCCGCTGAACGAGGACGGGCAGAGCCCGCCGAAGAAGAAATTCAAGGACTACCCCATCGGCTACCTGCACGTCGATTTTGCCGAGGTCCAGACCGAAGAAGGCAAGCTGAGGTGGTCGGGTGAAACAGGAGATACTGTGTTAAAAAGTAAGGAATCGGGCATTTTTTTAACATTTAGACTCCTTTATGGAGAGCCTTTGGGTGTAGTACTCCCCAAAAGCTGGACAGGTTGAGCGAGTTAGCTTAGCTCGATTATGACCCCAAAACGCACCCGCCGTCGCTACACGGCCGAGTTCAAAGCGGAGGTGGCGCTAGCCGCCCTCACCGAGCGCCAGCCATTGGCCGAGCTGGCCGCTCACTACCAATTGGCTACTGCTCAAATCACCCGTTGGAAGCTGCAACTGCGTGAGCAGGCCGCCCAGGTTTTCACCGAAGCGCCCGCGGCCGGCACGCCCTTACCCGACGTCGAGCCCCTCTACGCGGCCATCGGGCGGTTGCAAATGGAAAACGCGCTGCTAAAAAAAACGCTGCCCCGATGAGCACGGCCCAACAACGCGCCCTGGTTCAGGCCCCGGACCCGGCCGGTAGCTCGGTGACCGCTCGCTGCCAGGCCCTAGGCCTGGCCCGCAGCAGCTTCTACTACCAGCCCTGCGGAGAAAGTGCCGACAACCTGGAGCTCATGCGCCTGCTCGATGAGGAGTTTACCGACCACAACTTCAAAGGAGTGCTCGGCCTGCGCGACCACCTGCGCCTGGCCGGCCACGCCGTCAATGCCAAGCGCGTGCGCCGCCTCGTGCGCCTGATGGGCCACGAGCCGATTTATCCCAAACCGCGCTTGTCCATTCCTGGTCAAGGCGTTACGCCCTACCCGTACCTGCTGCGGGACCGCCCGGCCACCGCCCCGAATGAGGTGTGGAGTACGGACATCACCTACGTGCCCATGGCCAAGGGCTTTCTCTACCTGGCCGCCGTGCTCGACTGGCATTCGCGCTACGTGCTGAGCTGGCAACTCTCCAACACGCTCGACGTGGGCTTTTGCCTGCAAGCCCTGGCCGATGCGTTGCGCCATGCTCCGGCTCCCTACATCTTCAACTCCGACCAGGGCAGCCAGTTCACCAGCCTCGCCTACGAGCAAGCCCTGCTGGCCGCCGGCTGCCGCATCAGCCGCGACGGCCGCGGCCGCGCCACCGACAATGCCTTCATCGAACGCCTCTGGCGCACGGTCAAATGGGAACATCTCTACCTTAACCCGGCCGATGACGGCCAGCACCTGCACCAGCAATTAACCGCGTACTTTGCCTACTACAATCACCGCCGGCCCCACCAAAGCCTGCACGGCCAAACCCCTGCGCAAGTCTTTACCCAAACTCTTAAATTCAAACATAACAATATTACTTAACAAGCCCCGCTAAACTGTCCAGTTTTTGGGGAGTAGTACAACCAGCCCGGAACTTGGATATTCTAACGAGTTTAC
>JANPOR010000413.1:0-14620 GCA_031428075.1 Hymenobacter sp.
AACGAGTAGAGAAACGAAGAAAACCGGAAGTTTCATGCGGCAAGAAGCAAAAGAAAGGTGAGCCGTCCCACAGCAGGGCAGGGCCGTGGAGCAAACCGCCGTGCCGCGCCGGAAATTTCCGGTGCGGCACCCCCGCGGCTCAACTTATTTCAGCAATTCCTCGAGCAGGCTTAGGCTGTCTATGAGGTCGGCGCCGGTTTCAAAGTCGAGGGGCTTGAGGATATAGCCCCGCACGCCCATGGCCTCGGCGGCGGTGCGGTCGGCGTCCATGCCCGAGGTGGTGGTGACGAACACCGGAATATCGCGTAGCGCGTCGTTGGCCCGCAGCTCGCTCAAAAACTCGGCCCCGTTCATGCGGGGCATGTTTAGGTCGAGCAGGATGATTTCGGGCAGGGGGCGTAGGGGCTCCTGGCCCTGGCGGCCGAGCAGTAAGTCCAAGGCCTCCTCGCCGTTGAAGGCCGTGTGCAGCGTGTGGGGTACGTTGAAGCGGGCGAAAGACTTTTGCGCCGTCATTGTGTCAAAAATATCGTCTTCAATCAAAAGCACTGAGCGCATGGGCATAAAATAAATTATGGGGAATAATTGCGATGAAGGTAGGGCAAACCGCCAAACAATTGCTTCTGGACTATGACAAGAGTACTGGCGCCGGGTTTACCGTTGCACCGGCCGCAAGGGCGGCCGGCACCGGAACATCTTCTTTGAGCCAGGTAAAAATAAAGGTTGCGCCCTGCCCCGGTGCTGATTCGACGCGGATGCTGCCGGATTGCTCTTCCACGATTTTGCGGACGATGCTCAGGCCGATGCCGGTGCTCTCGGCGGTGTGGCGGTCGCGCAGCGTTTGGAAAAGCTGAAAAACCTTGTTGTGGTGGGCCAGGGCGATGCCAGGGCCGTCGTCCGCCACCCAAAATTCGTAGTATGCACCGGCGTCGTGGCAGTCCACGGTAATGCGGCCGGTGAGGGCCCCGCGATGCTTCACGGCGTTGTCGAGCAGGTTGGTAAACACCTGCTGCAAGCCCAGCCGGTTGGTGCAAAAAGCAGGTAGGCCGGGGCCCAGGTCCAGCACGAAGCCGGGCGGCACCACCAGGTCGGCCGCCTCGCGGAGCAACGCGGCCACGTCGGTGGGGGCGGGGAGGCGGGCCCCGCGCCCCGCGCGGGCGTAGGCCAGCAAGCCGTTGATGAGGTCGTCGAGGCGGACGAGGCGGCCCTTCATTTGGCTGAAATATGTGCGCACCTCCGGCGAGAATTCGGCCGTGTGCTCTTCCTCCATCCACTTCACAATGGTGCCGATGCCGCGCAGCGGGGCCTTCAAATCGTGTGAGGCCACGTAGGCAAATTGATCTAGCTCGCGGTTGCGCAGGGCCAGGGCCTCGAAGCTTTGGTCGAGGCTATGGGTCATCTGGTTGAGCAAGGCGGCGAGGCTGCCGAGGCCGTCGGAGGCGGCGTCGGCGACTTTCACCGAGTAGTCGCCCCGCACCACCTGTTCGGCTAGGTCGCGGATGGCCCCGATGCGCCGGGCCACGTCGGCGTTGACGGCGGCCAGCTCGGCTTGCAGGCGGCGGGTGCCGGCCAGCTCCCGAGCACTGCGCCACACCAGCCATAGCACGATGAGCAGGGCCAGCACCCCCGAGCCGGCGACAAACAGCGGCGTGGCCCGTTCAAATACGTTTTGCGTAGCGCTACGCTGGCCGAGCAGCCGCAGTTCTTCCGTTTTCACCCGCCGGAAGATGCTGCGGGCCGCTCGCATCGTCAGCCGGTCGGTGCTGAGGGCCGTGAGCAAGTCGGCGTGGCTGAGGGCAGCGTCGGGATTGGCCAGGGGCCGCAGTACTTGGAACTCCCGGTCCACCATGGCTTGCAGCGAATCGAGGCGTGCCTGTTGGGTGGGATGGCCCTGCGAGAGCCGGCGCACCTGCGCATGCAACTCGGGTAGCTGATGCACGGCATTCGTGTAGGTGCGCAGAAAGGCCGCGTCGCCAGTGAGGCGGTAGCCGTGCACCCCCGACTGGGCGTCGCGCAGCACGGCGTTCACGGCGTCGGTCTCCTGAATAATCTGGTAAGTGCGCTCCACCTGGCGGGTTTGGTTTTGTAGGCCGCGGATGCTGAGCAGTGCCGCACCGCCACTCAGCAGCAGCCCGGCCAGGGCCCCGGCCAAACCCAGAAAAATTTTGGTTTCAAACGGAAGGCGCATAATAAGAGGCCGCGGGCGTGGCGGGTGAAGACCGAAGGTACGGTCCGGATGGGGCCCTGCCGTACCTTCACGCTGTCGATTCTTTCTGCCTCACCCATGCCGTTTGCTCCCCTCGACCGCCTCAGCAGCCTGCAAAATCCGCGGGTGAAGGCCTTAGTCCGTCTCCAGCAGAAAGCCGCCGAGCGCCGTGCCCAGGGTCTCACGCTGGTCGAGGGTCTACGCGAACTGGCCATTGCCGTGGGCGCGGGTGTAGCAGTGACGGCCCTCTATACCTGCCCCGAACTGGCCGGTGCCGCTACCGCGGCGGCCCTGCAAGCCCTGTTCCCGCCGGGGACCGGCCGGCCCGAATGGCTGGAACTGACGCGTCCCGTGTTTGAAAAGCTGGCCTACCGCGAGGGCTCCGACGGCGTACTGGCCGTGTTGCGAACCCCCGCCCGCACCCTGGCCGATTTGCGCTTGTCGTCCAACCCGTTGGTCCTTGTGCTCGAAGCCGTGGAAAAGCCCGGTAACCTCGGGGCCATCCTCCGCACCGCCGACGCCGCCCCCGTCGACGCCGTGCTCATCGGCGATGCGCGCACCGACCTTTTCAACCCCAACGTGGTGCGGGCCAGCATCGGCTGCGTATTCACGGTGCCGCTGGTGGCCGCGCCGATGGCCGATGTGCTGGATTTCTTGAAGGGAAATGGTGTCCGTACCTACGCCGCGGCCCTCACGCCCCGTGCCCATTCCTACACCAAGTGTAACTTCCAGGGCCCCACGGCCCTGGTATTGGGCACCGAAGCCGACGGCCTGACCCCGTCCGCACTGGCCGCCTGCGACGACACAATTATTATCCCGATGATGGGCCGCATCGACTCGCTCAACGTGAGCGTGGCCGGGGCCGTGCTGGCTTTCGAGGCCGTGCGCCAGCGGCAGGAAAAGGCTTAAACGGCCGGTTTTCCAGGTTCGTGACGCGGGTCTTGAGTTGTTCCAATTCTTGATTGAAAGTCAAGATTGAGAATTGGAAAAATACCTCAGAAGTCCGATATCTCCTTGGTGTCAGTTAGTTCGGTGTCGTTGGTACCGGGTGGGTTGGTGTGCGCGGCGGGCCGTGCGTAAGCGTCCAGGATGCTGATGAAAGCACCTGTCTCCTTCGTCAGCTCATCCCGCATCCTGTCCATCTCAGCCCGGAACTCCTTGGGAGTGGTGGTGCCCCAGTTGCGTTCTTTTTGCTCCGCGGCGTCGGATGCTTCACTCATAACGTCACGATGGAGAAGTGAATTTGACTCCTGAATTCAGTCAGCTATGCCGGCCGAAACGTTTTCTGCGCGAAGCGCCGCTGATCCAGTCAACAACGAACAAGCTACTGCCAAGCGCCCGGCTGCTACCCACGCGGCCTGGTTACTTCGCCGTTTTCAACTCAACCACACCATCCTTTAATCCCTTGCCGGTGGCCTTCAGATGCACCGTGCCCGCTGGGCCCGCGGCCTGCACGATGGCCACCACCTGCCCGTGGAACACGTGCATCTGGGGCCGTTGGAACGGTTCCAGGCTGGTGGGGTCGCCGTTGCCCACGGCCCGGAAATGCCCAGCACCGCTCACGGCAAACTGCAGCTCTGTGGTGGCGTCGGGGCACAAGTTGCCCTGGGCGTCTTCGACGCGGGCCGTCACGAAGGCCAGGTCCTGGCCGTCGGCGGCCAGGGCGGTGTGGTCGGCTACCAAGCGGATGTGGTGGGGCTTACCAGCGGTTTTCACCACTTCCTCGGCCGCGGCTCTGCCCTGGGCGTCGTAGGCCACCACTTTGAGGGTGCCGGGGGCGTACTTCACGCCGTTCCACATCAAGCGGTAGCGCGTTTGGGGCTGGTCGGAGGGCCCCTTGGTTTGGCGGCCCTGGCTCTGGCCGTTCACAAATAGCTCGGCCGAGGGGTAACTGGTGTAGCAAAACACGGGCGTTGGCTGTCCCTCGCGGCCGGGCCAGGTCCAGTGCGGTAGCAAGTGCAGGGTGGGCTGGACGGTGTTCCAGCGGGCGCGGTACAGGTAGTAGCGGTCTTTGGGCAGGCCCGCCAAGTCAAGCATGCCAAACATGGAGCTGTGCGAGGGCCATTGCTCGTCGTAGGGTGTGGGTTCGCCGAGGTAGTCGAAGCCCGTCCATACGAATTCGCCCAATACATAAGGCAAGTCGTCTTGCGCCGCAAACTCCTCGTCGGGCGTTTGCGACCAGTTGCAAGCCTCCAAATCGTACGACGACGACTGCTGATCGGGATACTTTCGGTCTTTGCCCAGTACCACCGGAAACTTGTACACGCCCCGCGAACTGACCGTCGAGGCCGTTTCTGAACCCAGCAAAAAGCCCTGGGGAAGCTTAGCGTAAGCTTCCGCATAGCGGTGCGGCTTGTAGTTGAAGCCGGGCACGTCGAGCACTGAGGCGAAGTTATTCTTGAGGTCGTCGTCGAAGCGGTCCATGCCTGCCACAACGGGGCGCGTGGGGTCCTCGCGGTGCACGATGTCCTGGAGGCGCTTGGCGATTTTGTTGCCGCCGGGCGTGCTCTGGTCGGGCACTTCGTTGCCAATGCTCCACATGATAACCGACGGGTGGTTGCGGTCGCGGTGCACCATGTTTACTAAGTCCTTTTCGGCCCACTCATCGAAGTACTGGTGGTAGCCGTTTTTCACCTTGGGCGATTTCCACTCGTCAAACGCCTCCACCATCAGCATAAAGCCCATTTCGTCGCACAGGCTCACCAGCTCGGGGGCCGGCATGTTGTGCGAGGTGCGGATGGCGTCGCAGCCCATGTCTTTGAGCAAGGCCAGTTGCCGGCGCAGGGCCGCTGTGCTCACGGCTGTGCCCAGGGGCCCCAGGTCGTGGTGGTTGCATACGCCCTTGAACTTGCGCGACTTGCCGTTCAGCGAAAACCCTTTGTCGGCCTCGAACTTGAACGAACGGATGCCAAACCGCGTGCGGTACTCGTCTTTCAGTACATCGCCGGCAAACAGCTTAGAAGAAGCGGTGTACAGCACCGGCGTCTCCGGCGACCACAACCGGGGCGTGATGACCGCCAGGTTCTGCTCAAATTCCAGCCCGTCGGCGGGTCCTAGCGCGGTCGTCGTCGCGGCCACCACTTGCCCGGCCGCGTCGCGGATTTCAGTTTGTAGGCGCAGCGGCTGGAAGCCCCCGGTGGGCGTTTGCACCGTGGTTTTGAGCCGAACCTTGGCCAAATCGGCCGTGATTTCGGGCGTGGTCAGGTACGTGCCCCACACCGGAATGTGCACGTCGTCGGTGACCACCAAATGCACGTTGCGGTAGAGACCCGCTCCGGGATACCAGCGCGAAGCTTCCGGCTGGTTCTGCAGCCGCACGGCCAGCGTGTGATTGCCGTCAAGGCTCAGAAATGATGTGATGTCGAACGAAAACGAGTTGTAGCCATAAGGCCAGAAACCCACTTCCTTACCGTTTACGAAGACGTGGGCGTTGCTCATGGCCCCGTCAAATAGCAGCACGGCCCGCTTGCCAGGCCCGAACTGTGGCACTGCCAACTGCCGCCGGTACCAGCCCGTGCCGGTGAAGGGCAGACCCCCCGTGCGGCCCGCTTTCAGCGAAGCTGTGGTCTCGTTGTTCTGCTCGATTTTTACCGCTTGCAGGTCGTTATTGCCGTTGAAGGGCCCCGCGATAGCCCAGTCGTGCGGCACGCTCACCGTTTGCCATTTTGCGTCTTGGAAGTCAGTGTTCGCGGCCCCGGGTATGTCGCCCTTGGTGAACTTCCAGTTCGTATCCAGCAGGTATTCGCGCCGGGCCTGCGCGGCAGCGGGCCAGGTGGCCAGTAGTAACAGCGCGGCGGCCAGGGTTTTCAGGGTAGGCATTGAAAGTGAAGTAGCTGGTTTGGTCCGAAAGCTACGGTCCTGTCTCGTTTAGCGCCGCCGTTAATTATGATTTACAAGGTTGAAATCTGCCGCTCATCACCACGCACACCTGGTCGCCGTTGGGGCTGGGCTCGCGGGTGCTGTCCAGCAAAAAATAACGACACTCATGATGCCATTGTTAAACTCCTCGTTAATCACATCAATAGACCATCAACTTAAAGCCCAATGCTTGCGCTTGGTTGCGCACGCCTTCCGCCTGCGCATCGGCTACCACCCCCAGCGGGAACGAATCGCTGTCGAGCGTGAATAATACTAACGCCAGCCCCAACTGCTCCAAGGCATCCTGCACGGCATCGAGTTGCTCGGGCCCCGGCTGGCCGAGGCGGGCCACCGCGGCCAACTGCAATCTTACGCCTCGTTTTTGCTGCGCCAGTACTTCGTTCAGGCCCTCGGCAATGTCAGCAGCTGGGTCTTTCCAGTCGCTTTCCCAGGCGAGGTTTTCGCTCAGTAGCGCATCAATGAGGGCCATATCGCGCAGTTCCTGCGGCGGCAACGCGGTCTCGATGCCCCGCTCGGCCAGCTCTTCAGCAAACTGCGCTTGGTACGCTCCTGGGTCGTGGAGCACCAGCGCCAGCCGCTCGCGCACTCGCTCAGTGGCAGCCGAGTCAGCGAGGGTGAAAAACTGTGTGAATTGACTTAGTGCGCTTTGATCCATAAGTGTAATAATGACCTAAAAAATTGTCAATTGTTAAAATGGCACACAAAAAAGGCGCGGCCGAAGCCGCGCCTTTCCCAGAATTAATACGCAAAACTAGTAATTTATTCAGCCGTCTTGGCGTAGCGCAACCGCTCGTTCTCATCGAGTAGAATTTTGCGCATCCGTACCGATTTCGGCGTCACTTCCAGGTACTCATCCTTCTGGATGTATTCCATGGCTTCTTCCAGCGAGAACTGGCGCTTGGGTACGATTTTGGCGTTGTCGTCCGTGCCCGAAGCCCGCATGTTGGTCAGCTTCTTGCCTTTCTGGATATTGACGGTCAGATCGTTCGGGCGGGTGTGCTCTCCGATTACCTGGCCTCCGTACACTTCTTCGCCCGGGTCGACGAAAAACGACCCGCGGTCCTGGAGCTTATCGATGGTGTAAGCGGTGCCGGCACCCGTCTCCAACGAAATAAGCGAGCCGGCAATGCGGCCGGGGATGGGCCCCTTGTGCTCCTCGTAGTCCATGAAGCGGTGGTTCATGATGGCCTCGCCACCGGTTGCCGTCAGCACGTTGTTGCGCAGGCCGATGAGGCCGCGCGACGGAATGTTGAATTCCAGATGCTGCAAGTCGCCCTTGGGCTCCATGATAGTCATTTCGCCTTTGCGCATGCTCACCAACTCAATCACTTTACCGGCCGATTCTTCGGGCACGTCCACTACCAGCAGCTCGATGGGCTCCAAGCGACGGCCTTTGTCGTCTTCCTTAAACAGCACCTGGGGCTGGCCCACTTGCAACTCGTAGCCCTCGCGGCGCATGGTTTCGATCAGCACCGACAAGTGCAGAATTCCACGGCCGAACACCAAAAAAGTGTCCTCTTTGTCGGTGTTCTCCACGCGCAGGGCGAGGTTTTTCTCTGTTTCCTTGAACAGGCGGTCGCGCAGGTGGCGTGAGGTTACAAACTTGCCTTCCTTACCGAAAAACGGCGAGTTGTTGATGGTGAACAGCATGTTCATCGTCGGCTCGTCGATACTGATGCGCTCCAACTGCTCGGGGTTATCAAAGTCGGCCAGCGTGTCGCCGATGTCGAAGCCTTCGATGCCTGACACGGCGCAGATTTCGCCGCTGCTCACTTCCATCACTTTAACCCGGCCGAGTCCTTCGAAGACGTGTAATTCCCGAATCTTCACTTTTTTGACGCTGCCGTCGGCTTTCATCAAGCTCATATTGGCGCCTTCCTTTAGGGTGCCGCGGTGCACGCGCCCGATGGCAATGCGGCCCACAAACGACGAGTAGTCGAGCGAGGTAATCTGCATCTGGGGTGTGCCTTCTAAGGTTGGCGCGGGGGGGATGGAGGCCACCACGGCGTCGAGCAGTGGAATTAGGTTGTCAGTTTTGTGGCGCCAGTCGGTGCTCATCCAGCCTTGCTTCGATGAGCCGTACAGCGTCACGAAGTCCAACTGGTCCTCGGAGGCCCCAAGGTTAAACATCAAGTCGAACACCTGCTCGTGCACCTCGTCGGGTCGGCAGTTTTCCTTGTCTACTTTATTCACCACCACGATGGGCTTCAAGCCCAAGTCGATGGCCTTGCCAAGCACAAAGCGCGTCTGGGGCATGGCCCCTTCGAAGGCGTCCACGAGCAGCAGTACGCCGTCGGCCAGCTTCAATACCCGCTCCACCTCGCCGCCAAAGTCAGCGTGACCAGGGGTGTCGATGACGTTGATCTTAACGTCTTTGTAGCGCACCGACACGTTTTTTGACACGATGGTGATGCCGCGCTCGCGCTCCAAATCATTGTTGTCAAGGATGAGGTTGTCGAAGTGCTGGTGGGCGTCGAAAATCTTGGAAGCGTGGATAATCTTATCTACCAGCGTAGTCTTGCCGTGGTCAACGTGGGCAATGATGGCGATATTACGAATGTTCTGGGCCATGAAGTTGGGTTTTTGCGGGGGCAAAGGTACGGAAAAAAGACGGCAAATCTTTATGGTAATCAAGGTCTAACAGATGGCCATTGCCTGGCCACGGGCCCCTAACGGCCGCTCCTCCAAACGATTCGTCCACCCAAGCCGTTCCCGGGCCCTGCGATGGGCGCCAACCGAACCCGCTGCCGGCTCCGTATGTTGAACTGTTATCACTTTCATTATCCGAAACGAATTCCTTCCCATGCGCTCCACATTGCTGTTTTTTGTAGTGTCTACCCTTACCCTCAACGTGGCCTGCTCGCAGAAGCGGCCCGATGCCTTGGCCACGCCCAATGGGCAGACGGCGGCCCCAGGCACCTACCCCAAGCCCGCCGCAGCCACGGGCAAGCCCGACGAGTACCCCGTGCGCAAAACCGCGGCCGAGTGGCGCAAGCAGCTCACGCCTGACCAGTACTACATCCTGCGGGAAGAAGGTACTGAACGGCCCTTTACGGGCAAATACCATGACAACCACGCCGCCGGCACCTATTACTGCGCCGCCGACCACAACCTGCTGTTTACTTCAGACACCAAGTTCGATTCGGGTACCGGCTGGCCAAGCTTTTGGGCCCCGGCTAACAACGCTAGCTTGAAAGTGAAGTCGGACGAGAGCTTTGGTATGAGCCGCGACGAGATCATGTGTGCCAAGTGCGGCGGTCACCTGGGTCACGTATTCAGCGACGGCCCCAAGCCCACCGGCGAGCGGTATTGCATGGACGGCAACGCTATGGTATTCGAGAAAAAATAGGGCCCTGCGTGCTCGCAACCTGTAAGATAGGTCCTGCCGCATCCCCGGCAGAGGACTGCTTCTGCGTTAAATCTACTGCAATAATGCAAACAATTCGGAGCCGCAGTTGGATTTACTGTTCAGCTAGTCCTCACTCATTTATTCACAATGCGTCTTACTTTATGACCGCCGAAATTAATTCTACCGAAGCCCTGCAAACTGGCTTGTTGCCCACGCGCCAGCGCCTGCTGGCCCACGGCATCTACCAGCAGTTGCACACGCTAGACGACCTGCGTCAGTTCATGGCGCACCATGTGTTTGCGGTGTGGGATTTCATGTCGCTGTTGAAGGCTCTGCAGCGTGACTTGACCTGCGTAACTCTGCCTTGGGTACCCACGCCCAACCCTGCTACCCGCCGTCTTATCAACGAAATTGTGCTGGAAGAAGAATCTGACTTGGACCCGCAGGGACGGCCCACCAGCCACTTTGAGTTGTACCTACGGGCCATGCGCGAATGCGGGGCTGATACGGCCCCCATAGAGCGGCTGCTGGCCGCCTTGGTCGCCGGTGAGTCGGTAGCCGCCGCGCTCGAAGCTGCGGGGGCCCCGGCGTCGGTACGCCAGTTCGTCAACAACACGTTCGCCACCATCGGCACCGGGCAGCCTCATGCGGTGGCGGCAGCATTCACCTACGGCCGCGAAGACCTTATTCCCGACATGTTCCGGCAGTTGGTGGGGCGCTTGCAAGCGCAGTTTCCTGGCCAACTCGACACGTTTATCTATTACCTCGACCGCCACATCCAACTCGACGAGGAAGTGCACACGCCCCTGGCCCAGCAGATGGTGCGCGAGTTGTGCGCCAACAATTTACAGCATTGGCAAACGGCGCTGCAAGTGGGCCAACGCAGTTTGGAGGCCCGTCAGTGCCTTTGGGACGGCATCGCGCAAGCCCTGGTCCTGGTGGCGGCGTAAGGCGCCCCAACCACCTGTCCACGCCATCCGTTTGAAGCAAGTGCCAGATGGGTCCTGCCGGCCTTTTTGTGTTGCTACCAAAATCATGAAAAAGACTTTTCTCTTGCTGACGAGCCTGGGCACGTCTTACTTGCTGAGTGCTTGCACCGCCGCCGAGCAAACGGCCGAAACTGCTGCCCCGCGCACGGCCCCCGCCGTTATTACTTCCGATGCCGACCGCCGCGCCGTATACAACAGCAACGGCGGTTCCGGCGGGGCTGTGCCCGACGCAACGCCTGGCCGCGTCCACCTAGGCGAGCAGGCAGCTGACATTAATTCCCACAAACGCGTCGAAACCTTGGGCACAAACTCGGCCAATACTACCACGCCCGAAACGCGCATGCGCCACATCCGCTACGAAGGAGATACTTTGGGTAGCCGGCCATAGTTGGAGCCCCCACTGGGCACAAAAAGCCCGGTTCGCTGTCCCGTTTAAGTAGAGCAGCGACCCGGGCTTTTTGTGCCAGTGGGGCCTCGTTTATGCGCTGACCTCGCTGGTGCGGGCGCTATCGGTCGATTTCAGTGGGCTGGCGGCTTCGGGCGTAGCTAGCACGGCCTGCTCGGCGCGTGGCTTGGGGCCACGCTTGGCGCCAGTGGCCGGGGTGCCGGGCTTAGGGCCTCGCCGCTGGGCAGTGGGTTTGGGGGCCGTAACGGGCTTGCTGCCGCGCTTTTTGGGAGCGTCGTCGACGATAACAGCCGTGGCGGGTGCTTCGGCGGTAGCCGACTCGCCCGTGCGAACGGTGCGGGGCTTGCGAACTGAGCCATCCTTGTTCAATTTTTGTCTTTTACGGCCGCGGCCGGTTGTGGGGATGGCCACAACTGCACCGGTGGCCTCGCTGTCCGCAGCCTGTGTAGCCGAGTCGTAGTGCCGCACGATGGTGTGTAAGGCTTGCTCAAACATGCGCTCCGTGTCGCCGTCGAGACGGCGGGTGGCCTCGCGTACTACCTCCTTCAGCTTAGCCTTCGTTTCTTTGCGGATGCGGGCCACCACTTCGCTCATCCGGCCGTCGAGTTCTTTCTGTAATCGCTTAGCGGCCGAGCGCAACGATTTCTTTTGGTTGGCTTTTTTAGCGGCGCGGCCATCGCTAAGGTCGGCATTAGCTTGGCTGGCAGTCTTTTCTGATTTGCGCTGAGCTTTTTCGGCTGGAGTGCGCTTGGTTTTTTTGTCCGTTTGAGCGGAAGAAGCGGGTTTCTTCATGATGAAAAAAAAGTGAATGAAATGTTAGCCAGCGTTAATTTAAGAACGAATCTTTGGCGTAAACGCCGTGAATTAACGTCAAATATAAAATAAATAATAACGCAACCTAATCTTTCAACTTTTTTTGGTTGATTCAATTACCATTTTTCTGCTTTCGCTTGCAATTATTATTCGCCGCGCACCTCGAAAATTAATTCTCCCCCAGTGGTTTTCGCCACTTGATTTCCGTTCCCAAATCTTGCTTTTATGGCTGTTACTCCTCAGCGCTACACCGTTACAGCGGCCTTACCTTACGCCAACGGTCCCGTTCATATTGGGCACTTGGCCGGCGTTTACCTGCCCGCAGATATTTATGTACGCTATTTGCGCTCGGCAGGGCGCGACGTAAAATTTATCTGCGGTTCCGACGAGCACGGGGTTCCCATTACCATTCGTGCCCAGAAAGAAGGAGTTACGCCCCAACAGATAGTTGATAAGTACCACGTTCTCATCCGTGATTCATTCCGAGATTTCAACTTATCGTTCGACGTTTACTCACGAACGTCGTCGGCTACCCACGCGGCTGTCAGCAGTGAGTTCTTCTTACAGCTTCACCGCGACGGTAAATTTATTGAACAAACCACGCAGCAGTATTTCGATGAGCATGCCCAACAATTTCTGGCTGACCGCTACATTGTGGGCACCTGTCCGAATTGCGGCAATGAAAATGCTTACGGCGATCAGTGTGAGCGTTGCGGTACTTCGCTTAGCCCCACCGAATTAATTAATCCTCGCAGTATGCTCAGCGGGGCTCAGCCGGTGCTGCGTGACACCAAGCACTGGTTTTTACCGCTCGATCAATACGAGCTGTGGCTACGCGAATGGATAATTGAGGGCCATAAAAACGATTGGAAAACCAACGTGTACGGCCAGTGTAAATCGTGGATTGATCAGGGCCTGCACCCGCGTGCCGTGACCCGCGACTTGGACTGGGGCGTGCCCGTGCCGCTGCCCGGTGCCGAGGGTAAAGTACTGTACGTATGGTTTGATGCGCCCATTGGGTACATTTCAGCTACCAAGGAAGCTTTTCCCGACGAATGGGAAACGTACTGGAAAGACGCGGGTAGTAAGTTGGTGCATTTTATTGGCAAAGACAATATTGTGTTCCACTGCATTATTTTTCCGGCCATGCTGAAGGCGCACGGCGGCTATATTTTGCCGGACAACGTGCCCGCCAACGAATTCCTGAATTTAGAGGGCGATAAAATCAGCACGTCGCGCAACTGGGCGGTGTGGCTGCACGAATATTTGCAGGATTTCCCCGGGCAGGCCGATGTGTTGCGCTACGTGCTGTGCGCCAACGCCCCCGAGACCAAGGATAATGATTTCACATGGAAGGACTTTCAAGCCCGCAACAACAACGAGCTGGTAGCCACGCTCGGTAATTTTGTGAACCGCGCGACCGTGCTCACGCACAAGTTTTTTGATGGCCAAGTGCCAGCAGTGAGCGAATTGTACGAAATTGATCAGGATACACTGCGGCAACTAGCGGCTTTCCCAGCCAAGATCGGCGAGCTAATCGAGAACTACCGCTTCCGCGACGCGCTGGCTGAAGTAATAAACTTGGCGCGCCTCGGCAATAAATACCTCGCCGATACACAGCCTTGGCACCTCATCAAAACCGATGCGGCCCGCACCGGCACGGTGCTGCACGTAGCCCTGCAAATCGCGGCCGCCCTCGCTCCGCTGCTAGCGCCTTTCCTGCCCGAATCGGCCCAGAAGTTGGCCGCTATGCTCAACATTGAGGCAGGGCCCTGGGAAGCGGCCGGCCGGCCTGATGCACTACCTGCGGGCCATCGGCTGCGCGAGCCGGCCCTACTGTTTGCCAAAGTCGAAGACGCTACGGTGGAGGCGCAGGTGCAAAAGCTGCTCAACACAAAGCAGGCTAATCTGCTGGCCAACGCCCCGGTAGCCGAGGCCAAGACCGCCGTTAGCATCGACGAATTTCAGAAAATGGACCTGCGCGTGGGCACCATTGTGGCAGCCGAAAAAGTGGCCAAAACCAAAAAGCTACTCAAACTCACCATCGATGTAGGCTTGGAGCAGCGCACCATTGTGAGCGGCATCGCCGAGCACTTCACTACCGAAGAATTAATTGGCCAGCAGGTGCAGGTGCTGCTCAATCTACTGCCTCGCGAGTTGAAAGGAATTCAGAGCCAGGGCATGCTGCTGACGGCCGAAAATGCCGACGGCAGCCTAGTCCTGATGCAGCCCGGTCGGCCCGTGCGCAACGGCAGCACCGTTAACTAGTAGTTAGAGCTAACAGTTTCAAATGACGGACGTGAGCGGCAATGATGACTGCTCTAGCTGTTCACTGTGTTCATGGCCCTCTCCAGGCCCAGTGTGCCAAAGGCCAGTACGGCGTCGGCCGCCTTTTCGATGTGAGTGGGTAGTTCGATTCGCTCGTCGGCCGAGAACGGTTCGAGGACGTAATCGACTTGCCGGCCTTTGGGAAAATTGGCGTCGACGCCGAAGCGCAGGCGAGCATAAATGTCGGTGCCCAGTGTGGCTTGAATGTCTTTCAAGCCGTTGTGGCCCCCGGCCGAGCCTTGGCCTTTGAGGCGCAGCTTGCCGAAAGGCAGGGCTAAGTCATCAGTCACGACCACCATGTTCTCAGCCGGAATCTTTAGGACGCTCAACCAATGCGCGGCGGCTTTGCCACTCAGGTTCATGTAGGTGGTGGGCTTCACTAATGCATAGATGTGGCCCTTGCTTTTGATTTCGGTGGTGAAAGCGTGGCGGCCAACCTCGAAGCGTGGAGCATAGAATTTTGCAGCCAGATAATCGGCTACCATGAAGCCGATGTTGTGCCGCGTGCTGGCATATTCGGGGCCGATATTGCCCAAGGCAAGAACTAGAAACTTCATCAAAAAAATTTAAGTTATTTAACCAGAATTTTGCTTGTTGGCCGCGCGGGACGAATGGAAACTGAAAATAATTAGCAAAGAAAAAGGCGCTTCGTG
>JANPOR010000414.1:0-1691 GCA_031428075.1 Hymenobacter sp.
GTCGCCGCCGCAAACAGTCCGTAGGTATAGAGCTTGACGCCTTCCGGCTCCTGGTCAATCTGCGGCCCGTAGATAAATTCCCAAAACGCCCCGTTGGTGGCTAACACGGCCACCAACGGCAGGATTAAGACAAAGTGCAGGCGAATTTTCATGACGGTGGTGCGACGGAGGATAGCGCAAGGGCAGGCAAACGGGCGGTTGGGGCGGGACGGATGTGGTAGTCTGTTATTAAGTTGAAGAGTGGGTTGGGTTAAGGCCGGGCCATGCTCGCCGTTGCGAGCCGTGCCTGGTCGGCGGCCTGGCGGTAGAAGGCTAGGGTCTGGCTCACCATCGCATCCTTGTCGAAGCGCGACTTGGCGTAGGCATACTGGCGCTGTTGCAAGTCGCGCCGGGCCGCGGGGCTGGCCAGCAGCCCGGCCAGCTGGGCCGCTAGCACGGCGGGCGGAGTGCTTTGGGGCAGCGTGGCCTCGGGGGTAGCCGCCAGCAATTCGGGGCTACCACCAGCCGATAGGGCCAGGACCGGGCAGCCACTGGCCAAGGCTTCCACAAGCACGTAAGGGCAGTTTTCGCGCGTGGCGGTGTGCACATACAGGTCGGCGGCATGCAACAGGGGAGCCACGTTGGAATGATAACCCAGCAGCACCACGTTGGCTTCCAACTGGTGGTGGGCAATGAGGTCGCGCAGCATGGGTTCGTCTTCGCCTTTGCCCACCAGTACCACCAGGCACTCGGGGTGCTGGTGCCGCAGCTCAGCGGCCACGGCCAAGAGGTATTGCTGGTTTTTGCGGGTTTCCAACTGCCCAATGTTTAGGATGATGGACCGGCCCGGATGTAAGCGGCGCAGGTCGGGGCCGGCGGCCGGCGGCGTGTAGATCTGCGGGGGGGCAAAGTCCGCCATGTCCACACCGTTGTAGACCACCGTGGCAAGGCCCTCGGAAGGTAGCAGCGGCGCGGTGGGGCGCAGGGCGTAGTCCGAGGTAGCCAGGAAAAACCGGGTATGGCGCAGCAAGAAGTTGTACCAGCGCCGCTCAAACCGCGCGGTCCAGCTGTCGGGCTTTAGCCCCAGTTGCTTCACCACTTCTTCGCCGGGGTGGTCGTTGAAGTGGCCCGTCACCACCACCGGCACTCGGTCGCGCAGGGCCAGGCGGGCCGCCCAGCCGCTGCTCACGTCCTGCGCATTCACCACGTCGTAGGCCTGCCGCTGGTCGATGGCGCAGAAAATCTCGGCCACATTGCTCAGCTCCAGTCCAATACGTGCGCCAAGGCGGCCCGGCAGCAAGCCCATTCCGCGCCGCGCCGCCCCAATGAACCGGCGCACCCACGGCCGCAAGCTGTCCTGGGTCACCACCGTCACTTGGTGGCCTTGGGTCCGCAGCAGGTCGGCCAGGCGCTCGTAGTGCACGCGCACCCCCGAGGGCGACCCTGGCACCACCAATGAAGTCAACAGAATGTTCATACTAGGCTAGGATGGGGTGAGGACAGTAAGCGGCGGCAATACGTCAGCCTGCCGGTCCAAAAAAACGGTGTAGCGGGCCAGGCCCTGCCGGGCCAGGGCCGGCAGCCCCCGCAGCCCCCGCAGCCGGGCCAGCGCTTGCTGCAATAGCGGCTGCAACTCGGCGGAAGGCCAGCGCAAAACCACGGTTCCCAGCACGGCGGCCCCACTGGCCATCAGCACCAGCAGCACCAGTAGC
>JANPOR010000415.1:0-6257 GCA_031428075.1 Hymenobacter sp.
CGTAGGGTTACCAGCCAATTGCCAGGGCCGCCCGACAACATCTGCTCCGCCCAACGGTTACTTCCGCGCTTATTTTTCCCTTTTATGAACATTGGCATCGTCTGCTACCCCACTTTCGGCGGCTCCGGGGTGGTGGCCACGGAGCTGGGCAAGGCCCTGGCCCAGCGCGGCCACCGCGTCCACTTCATCACCTATAGCCAGCCGGTGCGGCTCGACTTTTTCAACGAAAACCTCTTCTACCACGAGGTATACGTGCCCGCCTACCCGCTCTTCCAGTTCCCGCCCTATGAGTCGGCCCTGGCCAGCAAAATGGTCGACATCGTGCAGAACGAGAAGCTCGACGTGCTGCACGTGCACTACGCCATTCCGCACGCCTCGGCCGCCTTCCTGGCCAAGCAGATTTTGCGCTCGCGGGGTATCGCGGCCCCGGTCGTCACCACGCTCCACGGCACCGACATTACCCTGGTGGGCAAGGACGCCAGCTACGAGCCGGTGGTCACGTTCAGCATCAACCAGAGCGACGGCGTGACGGCCGTGTCGGCTGACCTGCGGCGCGAAACCTACGAGTCGTTCCCCATCAACAAGGAAATCGATGTCATCCCCAACTTTATCGACCTCGCCCGCTTCCGCAAGCAGGACAAGAGCCACTTCCGGGCTGCCATCGCGCCCGAGGGCGAGAAGCTGCTCATCCACACCAGTAACTTCCGGGCCGTGAAACGCGTCGAAGACGTATTGCGCATCTTCGCCGGGGTGCGGCAGGCCATTCCGGCCAAGCTGCTGCTCGTCGGCGACGGCCCCGACCGCTCGCGCATGGAAAAGCTGGCCCGCGACCTCGACTGCCAGCGCGACATCCGCTTTCTGGGCAAGCTCGAAGCGGTGGAGGAAGTGCTCAGCGTGAGCGACCTGTTCCTGATGCCGTCCGAAAACGAAAGCTTCGGCCTCGCCGCCCTCGAAGCCATGGCCTGCGAAGTGCCCGTGGTGAGCACCAACGCCGGCGGCATCCCCGAGCTGAACATCAACGGCGTGACCGGCATGGTGAGCAACATCGGCGACGTGGCCGACATGATCAAAAATGCCCTTTATGTGCTGGACGATGCGAATTTGCCCCGCTTCAAAGCTGCTGCCCGTGCCCGTGCCGAGGAGTTTGCCGTGGCCAACATTGTGCCCCTGTACGAGGACTGCTACCGCCGCGCCATCGCCGCCACGCTGGTGCCGGTGAGTATGTAGCGCAGGTTTGGCAGTCCGCAGCGCTGCCCGGTGATGGATGGCACGAAGCGAGCAAATCGGACTACCAGGTCCGCGCTACAAGAAAATTCCCGCCACTTCTTGCCAGTCCTGGGCGCGACGGTGGCGGGTTTCGTGGGCGTTGTGCGGCGCGCTGAATAAGATGCCCTCACCCCGTAAACTGTCGAAGTTGTAGGCATTGTCGTCGATTAAAAAATCGGCATTGAGAATGCTTTTGTCGCCACAAAACACGTAGTTGGGCCACGGAATAAACGCAAAGTGCCGCTGCAACCAGTTGTACTTGTCGAGAAACGAGTTGGGAAATTCCATCGCGGCCGTGGCCACGAACAGCTCGTACCGCTCCGACAGCCGGCGGAGCACGTCCTGGCTGTCGGCCATCACCGGCAGATCTTTGAAGAAACCTGGCGCGTTGGGGTAGGCCCGCAGGGTCGCTTGGTGTTCGGGCACCACGGCGTCGGCCGGGTTCTTGCCGTGCAGGGCCCCCAACGTCAGCTCTGCCTGAAAATCACGGCCGTACCACTCCTGAAAACGGGCAATGGAATCGGCCATCACTTCGTCCATATCGACGGCAATGCGGAGCTTTTTATTCATATTGGCGAGTCCCGGGGCCCGGCATGCAATAGTCTAAAACAGGCCCGCGGCTTCGCGCTTCACGGCGGCCAGGGCCTGGGCGGTGGGCTCGGCGGCGTCGGTCATCAGGCTTTCGAGGACGCGCTTGGCCAGCTCCGTGCCGCGGGTTTGGGCGGGGCTGGGCAGGCCGTGGTAGGCGCGGTTCACCATGGTAAGCACGTTCTCCTTGGCTTCCCGCACCAGCGCCCAGGTGTCGGGCGAGAGGTAGAGCTGCTGGGAGAGGTTGTGCTCGTACTCGGCCCTGATCTCCTGCTGCAGCAGCCGGTGGTAGTCGGGGGCCGACTGCCCGGGGCTGCTCAGGCGCACGAGGATGTTGTTGGGCGAGATGCGCTCCAGCAGCAGCACCACCCGCTCGTAAGCTTGGAGCCGCAGCGGCAGCGTGGCCTTACTGTTGTCGAGCCGTAGCTCAATAAGCCGACGTTGCTGGTCTTTCTCCAAGTACTGCTTAAATAACAGATAGATAGATCCCGCCACAATGAGAGCAGGCAGAATGATTTTGAGCAGTTCGAAGAAGTAGGCTGGCGAATCCATGGACGAATTAAGAAGATAGTGAGCAAGATAGAGGACCCGGCGAAAATACGCCGTGAACCGCCGCCCTTCCATCCCTGTTAAGGGGGCCTGCGCTACCTCGCGCGGGTTGTATATTTGTTAGTACTTCGTTTACCCCTCTAATCTTGTCATTCCTATGGCCAGCGTTGCCACCCTCGCCCCCATCAGCCTCACCGACCGCGCCGTGGTCGAGGTGAAAAATATCATCCAGGAAAAGAGCGTGCCCGCCGACTACGGCTTGCGCATCGGCGTGCAGGGCGGCGGCTGTTCGGGCATGAGCTACCTGCTCGGCTTCGACAAAGCCAAGGACCAGGACGAAACCTATGACCTCGACGGCCTCAAGCTCATCATGGACAAAAAGCACGCGATGTACGTGTTGGGCATGGAAGTCGACTTCCAGGACGGCCTCAATGCCCGCGGCTTCGTTTTCAACAATCCCCAGGCCAAGAGCACCTGCGGCTGCGGCTCGTCGTTCTCGGCTTAGAATCACTTCTTTTATTATTTTCCTTGCAATATCATGGATATCAAGTATCTATCGGATGACAAAGGGAAAATAACTGGCGTTTTTATTCCCATCGAAGCATGGGAGCAGCTGCAAAAACAGTACAGTATCTCAACTGCCGAACCAGTCGATTCCAACGCCCAGCTTCAGCGCGAGTTGGTCACTGCCCTCTCAAAGGCCAAGCCAGCGGCTTCGCAAAAGGATTGAGTAGCCCGCACTTCGCTGTCGAAAATAAAAAAGCCCTGGCTCACGCCGGGGCTTTTTTATTGAAACGCATGTTTTGTCAATCTTCCCTTCTGATTGCTGCGCCGACGGTCAGAGCCATCTAAGTAGTGATGCATATAGTGGTGCATATAATGGTGCATAAGTAACCGTACTTACTTGAACGTCATGCTGAGCTTGTCGAAGCATCTCTCCCGCAGCAGTGATCCGTGATTAGTGAGCGGGAGGGGTACTTCAACAAGCTCAGCATGAACACCTTTTTAGCTATGCGGTTACTTATGCGCAACTATTTAAGAGCGGCGGGGGCCTAAGCTTTAGCGGGACGTTGCCAATCCTGAGCCGTCATCTCAAACCCAACTTCACCATTGGCCCGTAGGCCGGTTTGGCGCCAGCCCGTGCGGCGGTAAAACGTTTCGGCGCGGGTACCGGGCGCGGTACCTAGCCACACGGTTTCCTGGGTTTGGCCGAAATACCAGTCGAGCATGGTGGCGTGCAGCGCGCGGCCCACGCCGCGGCCTTCATAATCGGGACGCACGAACAGCGCCCAGATGTTGCAGTTCACCAAATCGGCAACGGCGAAGCCGACGATGCGGCCCGGCGCTTCGGCCACCCAGCCTTTGCCGCGTCGCGTCAGGTAATCGATGTAGTCCGCAGGGCTGATTACATCAGGGCGCGACAGCTGGTTCTCGTGCACCGACAAGCGCACCTCCCTCATTTGCAGAATGTCGGCAACTTGTGCTTCTCGAATCAGCATGGCAGATGACAGCGACGGGTGGGGCCCGCAAATGCCGTTAAAATGCTCTTAATACGTTTTGGTCATGTCATCCGGCACCACCACCATGTAATCGGCCACGTTGATATTTTCCTTCTCCACCCGTTCCACCTGCCCTTGCGACACCACGCTCAAGGTGCGCACGCGCAGCGTGGGCGCGGCCTGGCGCAGGTAGGCTACGATGCCGTCATGGTGGTCGGAGTGGTAGCTGCCGTTGAGGTGGAGCAGGGTTTGGCCGGGCTGGCGGCTGGTGCGGATGAAGTAAGCCATCGTGGCATCCTTTAGCGCTTGGGCCTGGATGATGTTCTGGGCCCCACCGCCGTGCGCCTCGCTCCCGCCGCCGAACATCGCGGCCATGTTTTTGTAGCCGGGCAGGTCGTAATCGACCTTTAGCGGCAACGGAACCAGCAGGGCCCGGTCGGCGGCGGCCAGTCGGTCAAGAGCCTTCAAGCTGCCTTGGGCCACGGTTTTGGCGAAAGGCCGCGGCGCGTTGGTGCCAATGACGGGGATTTTGTTTTCGCGGGCAAACAGCAGCAGCGGGCGGTAGTCGGTAGCATAGTTGGGCCAGGGGCGCGCCTGGCGCTCAAAGGCTGAGTCAGTCAGGGTCCCGGCAGCGTACTGGGCCACCAGCGGCTGCACGTCGCGCTCAAACATCTCCAGGCCCAGCACCAGCTGGCCGGGCTTTTTCAGGCGCTGCAAGTCCTTGGCCACCTGCAGCTCCAGCCAGTGCGCGACGGGGTCGTTGTGCAGCTCGCCGAAGAGCACCACGTCGGCTTGCGCCAGGTCGGCGAGCATTTGGTCGTAGTCGGCAACTTTCGTATCTGCCGTGAACAGGCGGTAGGCGGGCCGGTCGCCCAGCCTGAAGCTGCACAGGGCCAGCAGGCAGGCGAGTTTTAGCGCAAGGTTTCGCAAGGTTGAGAGATGGTTTCGCGGGAATAAATTTGGCGGGAGCCCTACAATCGTCGGCTACCGGTGCTGCAACAAGCAGCACGGCGCCGATGATTCAGCAGCTGCGCGATTTACCCTTTGTAAAACATCCACTTGCCCAACTCTTTGTACGTTACTTTTTTGCCGTACATGAGAATGCCCACGCGGTAGATGCGGGCGGCTATCCACGTCACGCCCACGAAGCCGGCCACTAGCAAGGACCCCGAGAGCAGCAGCTGCCACAACGGCACTCCAAAGGGCAGGCGCATCACCATGGCAATGGGCGAAGTAAACGGAATCATCGATAGCCAAAAGGCCAGGGGGCCGTTAGGGTCGCCGTTGATGATGACATTTATACTGACAATGTAGCTGAGGATAAGCGGAATAGTAACCGGAAACATGAACTGCTGGGCGTCGGTCTGGTCATCCACCGCCGAGCCGATGGCCGCGAACATGGCCGAATACAGCAGGTAACCGCCCAGGAAAAAGAATAGAAAGCCGCCGATGATCCTGCCGATGGGCAAGCCGTCCAGCGCGCTCCAGATGCTGAACGGGGCCCCGGGGCGCGGGACCACCCCGGGCGGCACGTCTGCGGTCCCGGCTTCAGTGCTCAGAGCCTTGGTGGTCACGACCGGCCGGTCATCACCGGCGGCGGCCGGCGCGGTGGCGGTACGCGTAGCCGTGGTGGCCACCGCCGGCTTGTCTTTTAGCAACAGCGGCACGAGCACCGTAGTGAGGCCCCACGAAAGCACCAGCCACAGGGCAAACTGCGTGAGCACCACGCCCGCAATGCCCAGAATTTTGCCCATCATGAGCTGGAACGGCCTCACCGACGAAATCATGACTTCCATGATGCGGTTCGACTTTTCCTCGCTCACGCCGCGCATCACCTGCACGCCGTAGACGAAGATGAACATGTACACCAGGATAGACAAAATATAGGCCATGCCGGTCGTGGTGCCCACGTCGTTGTGGCCACCGCCTTGCGCTTCCAGGTTGATGGCCGTCAGCTCGATTTTGGCTTGCAGGTTGTCGATGGTGGCCTGCTTCAGACCCGAACGCTCCATTTTTAGGGCCCCCAGCGCCTTGTTCACGGCCGACCTGACCGCATTTTGGCGCTTCAGTGGCACGTTGCCGTTGCTGAGCAGCTGGATGCCTTTGGTGCTGTCGAGGACCAGGCCAGCGGGCACGTAAAGGAGCGCGTCCTGCTTGGGCTTGGATTTTCTAAAGGCCGCTTCTGACTCCGCCAGCGAGGGCCCCAGGGCCGGCACGAACTGTACGTCGTCGTTGCTCACCAGGCGCGACAGCAGGCGCAGGCCGCTTTCATCCTGTACGGCCACCACGTCGGGGGCCGCCCCCCCGCTCAGCTTACCGATGGCGATGGAGGAGGCCGCCAGCAGCACCGGGGCC
>JANPOR010000416.1:0-13825 GCA_031428075.1 Hymenobacter sp.
AGCGAAAATACCATCCGGTAAATCGCTGTTCTGAAGCACTTGTCCTATCGTACGCCGCAATCCGTTCGCAGGTTGTAATTGCCGGCATTTTCGCTTTATCGCCACGCCAGATGAGTAAAATTCCGCCTGCGACGGAGGCCCAGCGCGCCAGAACCGACGGCGGGCCGGTGCGCTAGCTGGCCAAAGCGCCGCACACGGGCCCCGAACTTGTGCCAGTAGCTTTTTAGCTACTCGTCTGGCTCTCCTCTCTTGGAGATGGGTCCGCCCCGCAGGGGTCTCGTGAACTTCCCCAGCCGCACCGTGTACACGAACCTGAGAACTGCTCTAGTTTTATGTTATTGCTTTGGTCGGGTCAGTGTACCTGTTTTTCAAAGTATCGCGGGTCTTTTCGGTGGGCTTGCCAAACCAGGGCCCCTTCTTCGGGTTGTTGGGCGCTGCCAATGCGCCGGTCCAGGCACTGTCGGGAAAGGGCCGAGAACTCGATTCCGGTCCTGTTGAGCCAGGAACCACGTGTGGGGGCGAAGTGAAACGCGAGTTGGTGGCGCAGGTTACGGGCCGGGTCCAGGGGCATGTGTTCCTAAAAAGCCCCGTAACGGTGGGTGCTGTAATTGTCCTGCACGAGCTTGATTTTCTGGGCGTCGGGGTAGTGGGTTTGCACGGGTCAGTCCAGGAACTGAGCGTAGTCGGCCTTGGTTTTGGTCGTCGTGACCTGCAAGTGGCGCTGGGTCGTCGAACGCAGCATTGCCTGGGCCCCGGCACCAGCCGTCGATCAGTCAAAGATTACGAGCGCAAAACCACCCATGCCAACGCCTGGCTCTACCTGGTCAACATCCGACGATTCGCCCGATTAACTTAAACAGCCTCCTACATCTTTTTTAAGTCGGTGTAGCTGCGGGCATCCGAACCAAGTGCCCAAGTTTTTTATTTCCAGTCGGCCCCGCCGGTCGGGGCACCGCCTTCGGACTTGAGGATGCGGAACTCTACGCGACGGTTGACGCGGGCGTCTTCCTCGGTCACTTCGTCTTTCAACGGCTGGGAGCTGCCGTAGCCGCCGCTTTCCAGGCGGGTGGGCGCGATTTTGCCTTTGCGCTCGATGTAGCGCCGAATGGCTTCGGCCCGGGCCTGCGAGAGCAGTAGGTTGGCGTCAGGGTCGCCTTTGGCATCGGTGTGGCCGGCGATGTTGAGGCGGTAGGTGGGATGGTCGGCGAGAAAGGTCGTCAGGCGGTCAAGGGTGGAGTGCATGGCCGGCACTACATCGGCTTGGCCGGCCTGAAACTCAATGTTTTTGAATATCAGCGGCAGCTTGTAGTTCAGGCTATTGGTAAGCAGGCTTACCACGGTATCGCCTTTCAACTCGAAGCGCTTCTCGACGCTAAAAAAATCGGGGCTCTGGATAAGCAGCACGTAATGCGAGCCCTGCATCAGATCGAAATCAAAGCTGCCGTCGGGCCGCAGATACTTGCTGGCCACCTCCACGCCATTGTCGGTGTCAATCACGCTCACGATGCCATTCAATGGCTTGTTGCTCACCGAGTCGCGCAGGGTGCCGGCCACGGTGGTAGTAGCCAGGGGCTGGGCTTCCATAGGCAGCGGGAACGAGTAGAGGTCAAGGTTGCCCACGTCGGCGGCTTCGGAACGGGCATAATAAAGGTTTTTACTGTCGCGGTCGATGGTGAAATAGTACTCAGGTCCCTTGCCGTTCACCAGCGGCCCGATATTTCGGGGTTCTTGCCAACGGCCTTGCAAGCGGTAAGTCTTGTAGATATCAAAGTCGCCGAAATTTAACAGCTGCCCGCGCGAGCTGAAGTACAGCACGTGATAGAGCGGGTGGTAGAAAGGGCTGACCTCGCTCTCGCTGGTGTTAACCACGGGGCCAAGGTTTTGGGCAGGGCCCCACTGCCCGTTTTTCTGCCGGGCGGTGAAGTAAATGTCGCTTCCGCCGAAACCGCCCAAGCGGTCGGAAGCAAAGTACAGAGTGTCTTCGGTTTGCGAAAGTGCGGGCTGCGAGTCCCAGGCCACCGAATTCACAGCCGGGCCCAGGCTACGGGGTACGCTCCACTTGCCGTCTTTGCCCAGTTTGGCCGTGTACAGGTCGCAGTTGCCGTGGCAGGTGGGGCACTCGCAACGGGCAAAGAAGATGGTGCGCCCGTCCTTGCTGAAGCACGCTGACCCTTCGTTGTAAGGCGAATTGATGGGTTTGGGTAATGGCTCGGCGTCGGTCCAACCCACGCCCTCGCGGTGCGAAGTGTATAGATCTTCGTCGATGGTGCCGGTCAGACCCCGACGCTTGCGTTTGCTACTGAACAGCAGCATCGAGTCGCGGCCGGCCAGGGTGGGGCCGTAATCGGGGGCCTTGCTGTTGACGGCGTCGCCCATGCTCGTGTACACGCCTTTGGGTGGATGGAAAGTGTTGAGGTTCTTGCGGTACTCCACCATTTCGTAATACGTCTTCATGGGTACGTACAGCGGGGTAGTTTTTTGCTCCAGCGAATCATAGTACAATTGTACTCTGGTAATATCGGTCCGGTGATGTTTTAAGGCCAGACGGTAATAAGCCTTGGCCTTTATTAGCTGGCTGTCGCGTTCCAGCAGCTGGCCCATGCGCCAGAGCAGCCCGGTACCAGTGGCAAAATTTTTGGGTCCAAACCGGGCTACGTAGTCTTCGAGCAACAGCCGGGCGTGGTGATACTGGTGATGTTTTTCGGCCCGGGCAATGGCGCGCAGGGCCTTTTTGTCTTCGTAAAATTGGTACTGGTTGGTATAAATGAAGTCAGGGGTGCCGTCGGGGCGCAGGTGCAACTGGCGGCTTGTGCGGCTGTTCAGGCCGCGCATCTTGTAGGCGCCGGGCGCGACGTTCGGGCTAGGAGCTTGCTGGCCCAGCGCGACTAAGTTGCTGCCTAGGCCCCATACGAAGGCAAGTAGCCACAGCACCCGGCGACACAACATTACAGGCATGGCCCGAGAATAAGAAATGGATTAGCGTCCGCAAGTTGTCTACAAAAATATAATTATCCTGGTAAGCGTCGCTTTGTCCGGCCGTTGCGCCTGGCACGGCCCTTGACGGCCCAGGGACGCCAGTTGGTTTATATTGTCGGCTGGTTTTGTGTGCGCGGTGGGCTGCCAGTTTGGCACCCGTAGCGTTTGTCCCCGTTTTCTCCCTCGTCATGCCCCTGGCTTTTCTTTCTGCTGCCGCATTGCGCCCCCACCATTTGCGCGGCGAAGCCAATCCCCAACCCGAAGCCATTGCCATCATGGCAGCCGATCCTGATCATTTGCTCAACGGCGACGACGCGCCGGCCAAGCTGCCTTTGTTGCCTGTGCGCAACACCGTGCTGTTTCCGGGTGTGGTGCTGCCCGTGACCGTCACGCGCAAGAAAAGTACCAAACTGGTGCGGGCCGTGTACGCCAGTGGCGACAAGCTGCTGGGCGTAGTGGCACAGCGCAGTCCCGACGCCGAAGAGCCCGCCGTGGCCGATTTGCATCCCGTAGGCACGCTGGCCCGCATTCTCAAGCTCATCGATCAGCCCGACGGCAAGGTGACCATCATCATCCAGGGCCAGGTACGCTTTGCTATTGAGGAGGAATTGAGCTACGCGCCCCGCCTCACCGCGCGGGTACGCTACTTTGACGAAACTGCTCTAAACCCCGAGTTGCCCGCCGAATTTGCGCTGCTGCAAAGCCTGCGTGAAGCCGCTGGCAAAGTGGTGGAACTTAGCCCCGAAATTCCGTCCGAGGCCCGGAGTATGCTCGAAGGCATCCAGTCGCCGGCTTTCTTAACGCACTTTCTGTGTTCGAACGTGCAGCTCGACTTGGCCGCTAAGCAACGCCTGCTCGAAAAGGATGACCCTGAGGATCAGGCCCGCCTACTCCTTGAAGCCCTATTGAGCCAAGTGGAGCTGCTGGAAATCAAGCAGGATATCCGCACCAAAACCCATACAGGCATCGACGCCCAGCAGCGCGAATATTTCTTGCGTCAGCAACTCAAAACATTGCAGGACGAGTTGGGGCAAGAGGGGCCCGACCAAGACATTAGCCGCTACCGGACCCGCGCCGAAACCAAGCTGTGGCCCGAGCCGGTGGCCCAACACTTCGCCAAGGAAATGGACAAGCTGGCCCGCACTAACCCGATGGCCCCCGACTTCTCGGTAATCTCCAACTACGTAGAATTCCTGCTCGATTTGCCTTGGAACGAGTACACGAAAGATAAAATCAACCTCAAGCAAACCCGTAAAATCCTGGACGCTGACCACTTCGGCTTGGAGAAAGTAAAGGAGCGTATCCTCAAATACTTGGCTGTGCTCAAGCTGAAGCAAGACTTGAAATCGCCGATTTTGTGCCTGTACGGCCCCCCAGGCGTGGGCAAAACCTCTCTGGGGCGCAGCATTGCCACGGCCTTGGGACGCAAGTACGTGCGCCTGAGTTTGGGCGGTGTGCGCGATGAAGCCGAAATTCGGGGCCATCGCAAAACCTACGTGGGGGCCATGCCCGGCCGCATCATCGCGCAGATTAAAAAGGCGGGGGCGAGTAACCCGGTCATCATTCTCGACGAGATTGACAAAGTGAGCGCCGACTTCCGCGGTGACCCCAGCTCGGCCCTGCTCGAAGTGCTCGATCCGGAGCAGAACTCGACTTTCGTCGACAATTACCTGGAAGTAGAGTACGATTTGAGCAAGGTGCTGTTCATCGCTACAGCCAACTCGCTCGATACCATCCAGCCGGCCCTGCGCGACCGGATGGAGATCATCGACCTCACCGGCTACACCCAGGAAGAAAAGGTGCAGATTGCCAAGAAGCATCTTTGGCCCAAGCAGTTGCGCGAGCACGGCCTGGGCCCCCAAGAAGTAAAAATTACCGATCCGGCTCTGCACCGCGTTGCCGACGATTACACCCGCGAAAGCGGCGTGCGCGGCCTTGAGCGTAAGCTGGCCGCCGTAACACGCAACCTAGCCCGCCGCAAAGCCGGTAAAGAGCCGATGCCCGCCGTCCTCGACCCCGCCGAGGTGCGTCGGATACTGGGTGCCCCCATTTACGACCGCGACATGTACCAGGACAACGACACGGCCGGCGTGGTAACGGGCTTGGCTTGGACCAGCGTGGGCGGTGATATCTTGTTTGTGGAGAGCTTGTTGAGCCGGGGCCGGGGCAAACTCACACTCTCGGGCCAGCTCGGCGACGTGATGAAAGAATCGGCCATTACGGCCCTGAGCTATTTGCGCAGCCGGGCCGACGAAATTGGTATCGACTACCGCTTGTTTGAGCAGTACGACTTGCACATCCACTTCCCCGAAGGGGCGGTGCCCAAGGACGGGCCCAGCGCGGGCATTGCCATCTTTACTAGCATGGCCTCGGCCTTCACCCAGCGCCGGGTGCGGCAGCGCCTGGCCATGACCGGCGAAATCACGCTCCGCGGGAAGGTACTGCCGGTGGGCGGCATTAAGGAGAAGCTACTGGCGGCCCGCCGCGCTGGCATGACGGACATTATTCTTTGTGCCAAAAACCGTAAGGATGTGGACGAAATTACGGCTGATTACCTCCTGGGCCTGCACATCCACTACGTCGACCGGGTGCTGGACGTGCTGGGCGTGGCCCTGCTCACCGAGTTGGTGCCCCGCCCCCAGAAGCTGCCCGTGCGCGACGAGCCGGTGCCCGTAGTAGGCCCCAGTGTGGAAGTGCAATAAGGGCGCGGCCGGACAAACGTTCGACGCTAGCGTTTTGTGTTAAATTTAGAACGTCGTGCCGGGTGCAGCACGACGTTCTATTCTTCTCCATCCTTCCGTTTTTGGGTTGATGAAACACTCTTCCGCCCGCTGGCTTGCTGGCTCTGCCTTTGGACTGATGGGCCTGCTGGGGGCCCTGCCCGCGGCTGCTCAACTTGGCGGGCGCGCGGTAATGCCTTTTCTGGACCTGCCACCCAGTGCTCAGCTCGCCGCCTGGGGCGGTATGAGCCCCTCGGCCCGTAGCTCCGACCCCACCATGCTCTTCGGCAACCCCGCGCTGCTCAACGCCGACATGGACCATCGCTTGGCCTTAAGTTACGTGGGCTACGTAGCCGACATCAAGCAAAGCACCGCCGCTTACGTGTTCAACACCGCGAAAGCCGGCCGTTTCGGCTTGGCGTTGACCTACGTAAACTACGGCCAATTTGAGAGTTACGACGCGGCGGGCAACAGCTTGGGTACGTTCGGCGTGAGCGAGTACACGGCCGGCGTGAGTGACAGCTACACTAAGGGCACGTTTACGTTCGGCCTCACCGCTAAGCTGGCTGTGTCGGGCATCGCCGGTAACCGCTCGTTGGCCGGCGTGGCCGATGTCGGGTTGGTTTACAAGCATTCTACGCAGGATTTTACGGTGGGTCTGGTGGCTAAAAACGTGGGCTACCAGTTTCGCCCCTACGACGCCACCGCCCGTGGTCCCCTACCGCTCGACGTGCAGCTCGGGGCCACCGCTAAGCCCGCGCACATGCCGGTGCGCTTTTCGCTTACGGCCCACCACTTGCAGCAGTGGGACATCCAGTACCTTGACCCCAATGCCATCAAGTTCGACGCCAACGGCGTGGCCATGGCCCCCGCTAAAAGCTTTGGCGACAACTTGGCGCGGCATTTCACGGTAGGAGCGGCCTTGGTGCTCAGCGAAAACATTCAGTTGCGCGTGGGCTACAACCACCTCCAGCGCCGTGAGCTGCGCCTCGACAACACCGGCGGCGGGGCCGGTCTCAGCTTTGGGGCCATGGTGGCCATCAGCGGGTTCCAGCTCGATTACGCTCACGCCACGCTACAAGCGTCGGGTGCAAGCAACTATTTTACCATCGCACGCGCTTTGGTTATGAATAAACAACGCAAGGCTTCGCGGATATAAACAATCCCTCTTTCAACTTTGTAAGCTTTGCTTTAACGTCGCGAGACTTCGCATTTCTATGCTCCAAGAACATTTCCTGACCCCGGCCCAGATTGTGGCCGAGCTTGACAAGTACATCATCGGCCAGCACGAAGCCAAGCGCCACGTGGCCATTGCCCTGCGCAATCGCTGGCGCCGCTTACATGCCCCGGCCGACATGCAAGCCGAAATCGTACCTAATAACATTCTCATGATTGGGGCCACCGGCGTGGGCAAAACCGAAATTGCCCGCCGCCTGGCCCACCTCGCCGATGCGCCTTTCGTGAAAGTTGAAGCCAGCAAGTTCACCGAAGTGGGCTACGTGGGCCGCGATGTGGAAAGTATGGTGCGCGACCTGGTTGAGCAGAGCGTGAGCCGGGTGCGCCAGCGCCGCCAGGAAGCCGTGCGCGCCCAGGCCGCCCAGGCGGTGGAAGAAGTCATCCTCGACGCCTTGATCCCGCCCGTAGCGCGGCCGGCCAAGGGCACTCGCTCTGTACCTGGATTCGGTCTCGTGCCCTCCGACGACGAACTGTCAACCGACCTAACCACCGACGATACCGAACTCAACGAGCGCACCCGTGCCCGCTTCCGCGAAAAAATCCGTAACGGCGAGCTAGACGACCGCCGCATTGAAATCCAGATTTCCCAGTCAGGTCCCAGCGTGGGCATCATGGGGGCCCCCGGCATGGATGAGGCCGCCCTCTCGGGCCTGCAAGACATGCTGGGCAATATGCTGCCCAAGAAATCGCGCAAGCGCAAGGTAACCGTGGCTGAAGCCCGCAAGCTGCTCCTCGACGAGGAAGCGGCTAAGCTCATCGACATGGACGAAGTGAAAGAAGAAGCCGTGCGCCAAGCGGAAAACGCTGGCATCATCTTCATCGACGAAATCGACAAGGTAGCCACTAGTGGCGGCGGCAAGAGCGGGGGGCCCGATGTGAGCCGCCAGGGTGTGCAGCGCGACCTGCTGCCCATTGTGGAGGGCTCGGCCGTGAGTACCAAATACGGCATCGTCAACACCGACCACATTTTGTTCATTGCCGCCGGGGCCTTCCACGTTAGCAAGCCCTCCGACTTGATACCGGAGCTGCAAGGCCGTTTCCCCATCCGCGTCGAGTTGCAAAGCCTGACCAAGGACGACTTCTTTCGCATCCTTAAAGACCCCAAAAATGCTCTTACCAAGCAGTACGAGGCCCTATTGAAAGCCGAGGAAGTAGCGTTGACCTTCGACGATGCAGCCCTAGAGCGGCTGGCCGAAATTGCCTTTGAAGTAAATGCCGAAGTAGAAAATATCGGGGCCCGTCGTCTGCACACCGTCATGAGCCGCTTACTCAACGACCTGCTCTTCGATGTGCCCGACAAAATCGGGGCCCATGCCCAAATCCAAATCACCGCCGCGCTAGTGGAGGAACGACTAGCCGGCATGGTGAAGAACCGCGACTTAAGCCAGTATATTCTGTGAAATTCGGCGTACCATATAAAGCATTAAAAAAGCCGCGGCCATTTTGGCTGCGGCTTTTTTACGATCCTTCCGCGGGCTACCGGCTCTTAAAATTAGAAGGTACGAAGCTAAGAAAAGCCTCAACGGGTTGAACAAAGCAATAAAAAACGATGTAAACCATTCTTTCGAATGAGTTGGCGCGGGTTTCCTGTTAGACACGAAAAAAGGGCCGTCAGTTGTGACGGCCCTTTTTAAAAAGAAACTAGATAAACTAAAACTTATTCCAGAAGATCTTGCTGGTTACCTTGTCGCCACCTATTGCACTGGATGCGGTGTTGTAATTGGCCGTATTCAGGTTGCTTTCAGGAGTAGGGTAGGTGAAACGGAGCGGAATGGCACTTAGCGCATCTGCTGGGGCTTCCAGCTTGGGCGTATCTAAGCGCCGCCACTCCGTCCAAGCCATAACCGGCTGGTCGTAAAGCGAAATCCACTTCTGGAGGCCAATTTTTTGTTTGTAAGTAGTCCCCGGTGAGGTAGCGTAAGCCACGCCGGGCTGGGCCAGGTAAGTGGCGGCATCAGCGGTGCTGCCGCCCCACTCCTCAATGGAGGCGGTGACCGCCGAGTTGTAATGGTCAGCAATGGTACCCCCCACAGCAAATCCTCGGGCTACTGCTTCGGACAACAAAAATTCCACTTCCGAATAAGACATAAGTACGCCGGGCAGATCGGCCTTGCGCACCTTATCACCGGGCTCGGAGTTGCTGGAAGCATCGTTGCCAGCGCCGTTCGTGCCTCCTACAAAGGTGCCGCCCACAGCGGGTGTATTGAAGTAAGCTGCAAGGCGCGGGTCTTTAAAGGCCGCCAGCGTGTCAATGAAAAGGCTAGTGCCTACAAAGTCGTGGCGCCCGCTCTGTACCAAATCCTCGTACAGCGGGTTGGTATTAGGCGGTGAAGCATTAAACTTTAGCTGTGCCTGGTCGGCCAGCGAGGCGAATACCTTGGGAGCCGCTTGCTCGGCCAGGGTTTTGGCTTTCGCAGCGTCGTCGTCGGCGATAGTGAGAGCCAAGCGCAATTTCAGCGAGTTGCCGAACTTAACCCAGCTAGCTACGTCGCCGTTGTACAGAATGTCTTCAGTACCCATGCCACCGACTGAAGGATCGAGAGCAGCAAGGGCTGCGTCGAGGCGAGTGAACAGCGAGTTATAAATGGTCTTGGCATCGTCGTACTGCGGCTGAGACTTAGTGACGTCTAGGGCTTCCGTATAGGGAATGTTGCCGTAGGTGTTCACCAGCGTTGACCAAGTGTAAATCGCTAGAATTTCCACGCAAGCCTGCTGGTTTGCCTGCACCTTGGCTTCGGCAAATTTATTGTTCGGAATCAGCGTCTTGGCCTCGTTCAGGTTGCCTAGTACGGCGTACATAGCATCCCAAAAGTTTCGGTCAATCTGACGGGTTTTGATATCAAAGTTTGACTCGTCGGTATAGGTAGTCTCCGTCCAGTACTGCACATAGAGACGGAACGGGTTCTGGTTAACGTTTCCGCTCACGACCTCGCGGGCCAATGCCCGCTCAGCACCTGCAAAAAGCGCCGGGCCAGGCACAGCGGCTGGGTTCTTTACGTCAACGTTGTAATCCTTTAGGTTGTCGACGCAGCCCGTAGCGAGCAAAAGTGAGGACAAAGAAATCAGGATAGTCTTTTTCATGATCCATTAAATAATTAGAAGCTGAGGCGAAGGTTGGCTCCGACGGTGCGGGTGGTTGGGTACGCGCCCCCCTGGTAACCCAGGCCTAAGTTTCCCGAGCTGGCGATTTCTTCTGGGTCAGCATCGGGCAAGTTCTTGTGAAGAATCCACAGGTTGCGGCCGATAATGGAGAAGTCCGCGCCTTTTACAAAACCTAAGCGGGTCATGAGGGCTTTGGGAAAAGAAAAGCTCAGGGCTACTTCGCGTAGCTTAACATAGCTCGCATCGTAAACGAAGGCGGCATTGGGCTGACGCCGGTAGCCATAAAGGCCAAAGTTGGTGTTGCTCACCCGCACAGTATTGGGCGTGCCATCCTCTTTTACACCGGGCTGGATGATGCCGCCGCTAGTGGGAGCATAGGTGCCGTCGGGGTTGCGCACGACTGGCAAGCGGGACTCGTTGCCCAAGTCGTTGATACCAGCCGTCTCGACTGGCAGACCAGTGGCCAAGCCATAGTAGCGGTCAAGCGAGAATACTTGGCCGCCTTGGCGAACGTCAATCAGGAAATTGAGCGATAAGCCTTTGTAGGAAATGGTGTTGGTAACACCGCCACGCCACAGCGGGTTGGGGTCGCCGATGACACTGTTGGGCCCCGTCTGTTTGTACTGGCCGTTGGCTCCCACCACGCGCTGTCCGTTTAGGTAAACGTAGTCCGTGCCGCGCAAGGAACCGAATGCTTGGTCTACAGTGGCATTCGAAGAAACACCACCTTGGTAGGTAGCCAGCACAATATTGTCAACGCCGTTGAAGAGCGACAATACTTCGTTGCGATTGCGCGTCCAGTTGGCCGAAATCCTCCAGTTAAAGTTGTCGGTTCTCACCGGTACCACGAATGCGGTCAACTCCACCCCGCGGTTACGCACTTCGCCCGAGTTGACGTAACGGGCGTTGTAGCCGGTGGCCGTCGAGATGCGCAGAGGAATAATCTGGTTAACCGTGTTGGTCTGGTAGTACGCGCCTTCGAGGCCTAAGCGGTTCTCCAAAAACGCAAATTCCAAACCGGCTTCGCCGCTACGGGTGCGCTCGGGCACCAAGTCGGGGTTGTTTTTGGTGCGGGGTAGCACGGCAATAGCCGCATCACCCAACGCGGGATTCTGCCGGTAGCTGTTGTACAGGCTTAGGGCCTGGGCACCCGCGCCTACTGCGGCGTAGCTGAGCCGAGCCTTGCCGTATGATAGCCAAGGTGCGCTCTCGTGGAAGCTTTCGGAGAATACATAGCCCAGGGAAGCAGCCGGATAAACAAAGGAGTTATTTCCAGTTATTAAAGTGGTCGATTTGTCGCGGCGCACCGTCAAATCCAAGAATACACGGTCGCGGTAGCCGAAAGTAGTGCTGGCAAAAATACCGTCAACTCCAACCCGTGTATCGGTTTCGGTGGGCGGAATTAAGGGGCTCACCGTATTTGTAAGGGCGTAGAGGTCAGGTAGCGCGAGCCCACCGTTCGTGGAGGCAAAGATGGATTGGTCGTAAATCCGGCGCATGTTGGCACCAATCAGGCCCTGGAAAGAGAAATTCTCGGTGATGGCTTTCTTAAAATTACCAATCAGGTCGAAGTTAAACTCGCGGTAAGTGTGGTTGAACCGCGAATAGTAAGGAACGTAGCTGGCCTGGGTGCTGCCCAAGGCCGAGCGCTCTTCCTGTATTTCATCGTACGAGTCCAGCGTAACGCGGCCTAGCACGTTGAACCAATCAGTAAATTTGTAAGTGGTGGCTACGTTGCCGAAAGTGCGGTAGCGCGTGTCGTTCTCGTAATTTTTGTAACGAACGAAGTAAGGATTGTTCCAAAAAATGGGCGAGAAATCACCATTCTGAGGGCTGTTCAAGTTCCAGGTGGCATTCGTCTGGTCGCGGAAATAAGCGTCTTTCAACTCTTTGATGTCCACGTTGGTTTCCCACCACTGCCGGAAGTTGGTCATGAGGTTTTCCGAACCATAACCGGTTCCGTAACGCCCCAGGCCAACCAGGCGTGTGAAGTTAATGTTGGCGCTGGTTGTCAGCTTAGGCGTCAGGTTCAGCGAGCCACCAAAGTTGACAATGTCTTTATTTATGCGGCTATTGGGCAGCACGCCTCGCTCCACGTTATTAGTATAGCCGAGCTTGAACGTGCCGCTCTCGTTGCCGCCGTCAACGGTCACGCTGTTAAGCGTCGAAACGGAGGTTTCAAAGAAGGTGGAAGGGTCGTTCGATGCGGCTACCCATGGGGTGGTTTGGCCAAACGTAGGCGAGCCAGGGGTGTACGATCCCCACTGGCGAACCAGCAAGCTTGGATCAAAGGGGGCTCCATACGAAGCATCTTCCGAGGAAGGCACCACCGGAGTGCCGCTCGCATCTATGTTAAAGTAGGCGTCGCCGTTGGGGCCATAGTACTTGCCGTAGCCACCGCCGTATTTTTTCTGGTACTTGATGAACGTGCTCTTATCAATCTTGCCCACCGTGACGCCGGAGTTGATCGTTACGTTCATGCCTTTGCGGCCTTTCTTGGTGGTAATCAAAATCACCCCGTTAGAGGCCCGCTCGCCGTAAAGGGCAGTGGCGGCCGCGCCTTTGAGCACGGTAGTCGAAGCAATGTCGTCGGGGTTTATGTCAGCAGCGGCATTGCCGTAGTCGTATCCCGTACCACTGGTTTGCTGGTCGGTGGTGTTGGTGTTAGCGTTGCTGATGGGCACGCCGTCGACCACGAACAAGGCCTGGTTGTTGCCAAACAGTGACTTGGTGCCGCGGATAACTACGTTGCTCGATCCGCCCAGCGTGTTGCTTTGCGTGATGGCCAAGCCAGCTACTTTGCCCGAAAGGCCATTGATGGCGTTCGGGTTGCGAGCCACCGTTATGTCTTTGCCTTCAACCTGAGTGGCCGAGTACGCCAGCGAGTTACGGGTCCGTTCTACGCCCAGAGCCGTCACCACAACTTCGTTCAGTTGCTTCGCGTCGGTGGCCAATGTTACATCGATGGTATTTGAACTGCCAAGGGTTTGCTCTTGCGTAGCGTATCCAATGAAACTGTAGGTGAGGGTAGTAGCTGTACTTGGTACACTTAGCGAGTACCCGCCGTCGGCGTTGCTGCTGGTGCCAATGCTAGTCCCTTTAACCAGTACGGTGACGCCTGGTAGGCTTTGATTGGTGGCCCTGTCGACCACCTTACCAGAAATTGTCCGGTTCTGCGCCCAAGCCTGCTGCAGCAGACCACTGATGAGCAGTAGAAACAGAAATAAAAACTTCTTCATTATGCGCGGTTGTTTGGTGAGTGATATGAAAAAAGGGACGGAAATGACATAAATCTTAAGCAAGTATAGCAAAAAAATAAGCGTCAGTTATTTTTATAATGGATGAGTATTGTGTGAGAAGATTGTTCTAACTTAAAAAATCAAATATTTTTATTTATGAATAATTATCAACAGATAAGGATGATTGTCAGGCCGAAGGAAGGCGGGGAGTAGGTCGTAGTTGTGGTGCCACGCGCTTGTGAGCAATGGTAGAAAAGCAAACTAAATTGAAAGCTTGCTTGAAGATTATACTAGGTAAATAAACATCTAATTACTAAATAGTTGTGATGAATATTTACCGTTCTTTTCAACCCCTGAAAGTAAGGTTTTCTGTAGTTATAATATATATTCAATTAGAATAAAATTAAATATATATTATAGTTACTTTACTTGGTTCAAGGTAAGTAACTAGTTTTGCATTAGAAATCCCTTGATGTATTCGTCCAAATCACCATCAAGCACGTTCTGAACGTCGGTGCGTTCAATGCCGGTGCGTAGGTCTTTGACGAGTTT
>JANPOR010000417.1:0-4090 GCA_031428075.1 Hymenobacter sp.
CCAGCACGCGGGCGTATTGCCAGCGGCTACGCCGCAGGCTATCGAGCGGCCGGGCCCGGTCGAAGTAGCGCGAGGCATCGCGCCCGCCGTAGCTGCCCTCCACGTCAAACACTGGGAAAAGCCCTTGGTAGCTGAGGGCCCCGGTGGCGGCAAACGTGCGCTCGGTCTGGTCGTAGGTGAGGCCAGCGAAGGCCTGGGTGGTACTCAGAAAATCCTGCGAGCGCAGGCCCACGCCCACCGCGTTGCCGGCCGGACTCTGCACCACGCCATAGCTGAACACGCGGAAGGCGTGGGCCAGCGGCTGGTAGCGTCGCACCTCGTAGCGCGTCGCGTCGGCCGAATCGGGCGTAGCCAGCAGGCGGGCGATGCGGGGGCCGTCGGGCTCGCCGGCGGCCAGGGCGGTGGCGTAGGGCCCCGGCGCATCGGCCAGGGCCGGGGCGGGCAGGGCCGTCCAGGCGATGGGGTCGAGGGGCATTTCGACGATGCGGGCCCCGGTGGCGCGGTAGTCGTGCAGGGCTAGGCGACGGCCGTCGGGCGAGACGGCGGCGTGATAGGCCCCTAGCGGTCGGCTCGTCACCCGGAACGTCTGGCCCGAACGCAGGGCCACGGCGTAAATGTTATCCACCCCCGACTGCGGCGAGTTGTAGAGCACGTAGTCGCCCCAGGGCTGCGGGTTGGTCAGGTTCACGTTGGCCACCGGTAGCAGGGGCTGGACGGTGCCGGTGGCAGGGTCGAGGAGGTCGAGGGTTTTGCCGGCAGCGCTCAGGGCCACGGCCACCACGCGGCGGCCGTCGGGCAGCCAGCGGGGCTGCTGGTAAAAATCGTTGCGCGGGTTGGGCAGGGTTTGCAGCACGGCCCCCGTAGCGGCGTCGAGCACCAGCAGCGCGTGGCGGTAGTTTTCGTCGGTGCGCACGGCCACCAGGCGGGTGCCGTCGGGCGAGAGGGAAGCCGCCGCGTAGCGCGCACCTCGGCCCACGCAGCGCAGGCGGCCGGTTTTCAAATCCAGAATTTTCAGCTCTGAATATACCCGCTCGCCCCAGCGCGGCTGCTGCCGAAACTCGGGCCACACCGCCTGCCCGCCGCCCACTGACAGCTGCTCCGGGATGTTGAGCAGCCCCGGCGTGAACACCGTGCGCTCGCGACCGTGGCGGCCCAGCAGCACCAGCTGCTGAATGTTATTCAATCCACTTTTCAGGGCCAGCACCGTGCTGTCGTCGACGTATTGCGGGTATTGGTACTGCGTAAAAATCCGCGTTTCGGCCTGCCCGGTTAGCTCGCGCACCGGTGTGGGCGCGGGGCGGGCAGCTTGCTCGGCGTGCCAGGTTGAATCGATATTTTCGACGGTGCGCTGGTACAGATCCTCCACCCGCAGGCCGGTGGTGCGGCGGATGCTGTTGGAAAACGAAAACGGGTAAAACGGAAACCGGTAGTACCGGTCGAGCACCCGGGCCCACACGTCAGGGCCGTAGTGGGTTTTCAGGTATGAGGTCATGAAGTAGCCCAACACATACCAGTCGGGCACGTGGTCGCGCAGCGAGCCGTTCACGGCTTTTTGGTAGTTGTCGACGCGGCCACTCAGCAGGTTGGTCCGCAGGCCCAGCCCGAAGTTAGGGATGCGCCCGCGGCCGCTACGCGTCATCGCCGTTTCGGTACCCACGGCGTCGCCCTCGAAAAACCACTGCGGCACGCCCACCGCCGCCACGCCCAGGGCCCCGTCGCCGAGCAGGGGCCCCAGCACCCGGCCCACGCCCTGGCGGGCCTTCTCGAATTGCCCCACGTGCCGAAATTCGTGCACCACCAGGCCGTCGAGCCAATCGACCGTGCCCAGGCCCTGCCCCTGCTCTGGCGTGGTAAAAAACTCGGCGTGGCGCGGCAAAAACGTCACGAACCCGTTGCTGACCGTGGTTTGGTTTTGCAGCACCACCGTGAGGGGGCGCGGCAGCACGCCGAGCGTGGCCCCGTCGGGGCCGTGCACGGCCTCCAGCCGGCCGGCCGTGCGCTGCGCCGCCGCGTCGAGCCCAGCCGGGTACAGCACCCGGAAGTGCGGCGTACGCACTTCCTGCCACCGCAGCGCGGGCGGATTCTGGCTGATGACGGGCAGGCTCTGGGCCCCCACGGACCCGGCAAACAACGGGCCCAGCAGGGCCCTCAGCAACAAACGACGCATTTTAGAAGAAGGCGGAAAAGCCGCTGGCCACGTGCCAGGGCCCCGGCCGGCAAGCTACTTAGATTCGGCGAGTTGCGGCTGATTTTTCGCAACCGAATGCAACCGTTCACGCGGGCTGCGACTCTTCCTTCCATCTTACCACCCGGTACATCTTTCCGCCACATGCGCCTACCCCTACTTTCCAGTTTGATTTTTTGCTTGCTGCCTAGCTGCAAGCACGACGCCGACGTGCAGTGCTATTCTGGCGTCATCGTGGGGCAAACCTGCATGGACGGCGTTATCATCCAGGTAAACGAGCGCACACTCATCGGCAAGCCCATTCAAGGCAGCAGCAACGCGGTGGCCGCCGTGAACGACTTGGGCAACCTGTACGCGGTTGGCAGTAACGTTTACTTCACGTACACCGAAAATCCCAACAACCAAGGCCCCGACCGCTTCTGCACCCAAAACACGAGTCTCTTGCCCATCCCCCATTTAATACTAAACTACGTTTCGGCCACGCCCTGCGCCGCGCCCTAGCCGGTTTTCGTTTTCTGTTTATTTACCCGCCTTGCCATGCCACAAAAGTTACGCCTCTTGGGCTTGGCTGTGCCGCTCACGTGCGCCTTTTTCAGTTGCAAGCACGACGCCGATGCGCCGCCGCTGTGCTATGCGGGCACGGTGGTCGGCCTTACTTGCTACGACGGCTTGCTGATTGACGTGGATGCCATGTATCCCAGCGGCAGTCCAGCGGCACCCATCGGCACATCGGTACTGCTGGGCAATAATATCGTCGCCGTGATTAACACCAACGAAATATTGGCTGCTTTCGGCAACCCCAGTGGATCTCTGACAGGTAAAAAATTATTTTTCACCTATGTAAGAAACTCCAAGCACCGGTATGCCGGGGCTTGCTACGTGCTGGATAGCGTGAAGCCGGATGTACCGAATATAATTCTGAGTAACGTTTCCACCACGCCCTGCGGACCGACTGCGCCCTAACCCGCCTCCTTATCCTTTGCCATCACTTTCCAGCCATGCACTGCGTTTCGTCTTACCCTTATTATGCTGCGCTGCCTGCGCCTTGCCCGGTTGCAAGCATGACGTTGATACGGCTCCGCGCTGCTACTCGGGCGTGGTGCTGGGCAACAGCTGCCCCGATGGCACCCTGATTCAAGTCGACAGCCAGTACTCCATAGGCAAGGCCGTCGAGCCCTACTTAGAGAGTTTGTCTGGCGTACCTGCTTCCGATAGCATCGGCAGCACCAACTTAATAGCGGCAGTCAATCCTGCGGCCGTCCCGTACAAACAGGGGCAGCGCATTTACTTCACTTACCAAAACGACCCTCAACAGCAGCGCACCCCCTATTCGTGCTACGTGTTTGGGCCCCTGTCCATCCCGCATTTTGTACTGAGCAACGTGTCGGCCGCGCCCTGCGGCCCGACTACGCCTTAGCTCTGTCCGTCCGCGCCGCCCGCAACCACGCCCGGGCCTCGGGCACGTTGCCAAAAATACGCATCTGAAAGCGGCCGGCGGTGCTGCCGGCCATGGCTTCGGCCGAAGGGGCAGCGAACGACTCGGGGCTGACGATGTGTGCGAAGTGCGTGAGGCCGGCGGCGATGGCGCGGGGCGTCCAATCCTGGGCAATCCAGTCCACGGCATGGTCCCAGGGGCCCAGCACAGCGGTATTATCGTTCAGCAGGTGCGGGCAGCGGTGCCGGGCTATGACTTCCAGGGCCGCGTTGGCGGCCGTGATGATGCCCTCGCGGGTTTGGTAGCCGAACCACTCGTTGTGCACGAGCCGGTTAGCCGCGTCGTACTCCGCCGTCATGATCACTTTGCCGAAGGCGTTTTTTATTGCTGTTTTCATGGGCGGGAGGAGCAGGGCAAAGGTAGCGCTCCTCCCGGCGAAGGTGCTTTTTAAGCGCCAAAAAGGGCGTCCC
>JANPOR010000418.1:0-2651 GCA_031428075.1 Hymenobacter sp.
GAGGGTTGACACAATCCGGCCGCTGGGCTTGAGGACGGGCAGGCTTTGGGCAAGCGTGTCGCCGCTGATGCAGTCGAACAGTAAGTCAATGCCAGCCGGTACCACCGCCCGCACTTGTTCGGCCACGGGGCCCTGGGCGTAGTTGATGGTGAAATCAGCGCCCATTTCCTTCATAAAGCCGGCATTTGCTGCGCTGGCCACGGCCACTACGGTGGCCCCGGCGTCTTTGGCCAATTGGATGCCCAAGCTGCCCACCCCGCCCGACGCGCCCAGAACCAGCACCGTTTCGCCAGCTTGCAGGTGGCCATGGGTGAAGAGCGATTGGTAGGCCGTGAGGCCGGCCAGCGGCAGGCCACCGGCTGCTTTCCAGGTCAATTTCTGGGGGCGCAGGGTCAAGTAGCACTCGGGCACCACGATGTGCTCGGCAAAGGTGCCGTGCTGGGCCACGGGGCGGCGCACGTAGCCGTACACTTCCGTGCCCACGGGCAGGCGCGATGCGCCGGGCCCCACGGCCTCCACCACGCCGGCCGCGTCCCAGCCCGGCACCAGGGGGAAAGCCCCCGGCACCACTTGCTGGAAGTGCCCTTCCCGCACGACGTAATCGACGGGGTTGATGCCGGCGGCTTTCACACGCAGTAGCACGTCGCCTTCTTGCAAGTCGGGCAGGTCGAGGGGCCCCACCTGGATTTTGTCGATGCCGCCGTACTCAGTATAAAAAGCGGCTTGGGTTTGCTTAGCCATAGGGTTTTCAGGCGAATAAAGTGAAGGGGTGTAACCGTCGTCGTTCGCGGAGGTTTCCATACCGCACATGCTATTGAAAGCAAAAAGCCGTTTCCCTGGCTGGGAAACGGCTTTTAGTATTTAATAATGGCAGGGCCTTAGCGTAGCACTACGAAATCCACTTAAACTTGTATTCTAGCTTGGGCACCGCCATGCGGTCGCTCACGCGGCGCAGGCGGGCGGGCAGGGCCATCACATAGTCGCGGGCCTTCTCGGCAGGGCCGGTGAGGCCACCAATGCCAGCAATGTTCCAATCGGTAAGGAGCGTGTCCAGGATGTCGGTGTAGTCGGCGCTGGTGTACACGCCCAAACGCTGGGCCGCGTCGGTGAAGTGGCCGAAAGTTTTGCCCATGTCGATGCCTAACTCACGCATGTAGTGAGCCGGCATCACGATTTTCTTGCGCATCATGTCTTCGAAGGCTAGCATCATTTCGCTGGGGTCGACTTCGAATATTTTCTCCACGAAGGTTTTGTAGGCGCGGGCGTGGCGGTTTTCGTCGCCAGCAATCATGCCGCAGATTTTGGAGAGACCGTCATCGCCGGCGGTGCGGGCGAGTTGGCCCACGCGACGGTGCGAGATGTTGGTGGCCATTTCCTGGTAGCTCGTGTACACAAAGGCCCGGTAGGGGTCGTGGGCGGTGCCCAGATCGAAGCCATCGTTAATGAGGTACTGGGTACTCACCTCAAACTCGCGCATATTTACCCGGCCGCAGAGGTAGAGGTAGCGGTTGAGCAGGTCGCCGTGGCGGTTTTCCTCGGCCGTCCAGCCCCGGATCCACTGCGCCCAGCCGTTGTTGTGGTCGCGGTTCAGGTCGTCCAGTTCGTGGAACCACGCCTCGTAGTTAGGCAGAGCCTCTTCGGTGATGGTATCGCCAATGAGCACGGCCAGCAGGTCATAGCTCAGGTTACCAGCTTTTTCGCGCAAATCTTTTACCTCGCTGAAAAAAGTCTCTCGACGGGCATCAGGCAGAAAATCAGCGGGTTGCCAACTATCCTCCACCTTCTTTAGGAAGCTGTAGATGTTTTCCTTGAGGAAGCCTTCGAGGTGTTGCAAGACCTCGCTACGCGAAATCATGATGGAACTAAGCATTAGGTAGGAATAGCGAAAACGTGAGTTTAAAGTGAAGCAACAATTTTCGTGCTACAAAGGTCTATCGCGGAGTCCCTGAAGGGGGTACAATATTATGTCTTACGGCTGAAAAACCTACTCGGATGCGCTTTGAGCAGGAAATTTATGGCGCCGGATAATAAAAGCGAAGGGTCGAGTCGGTGGCCAACGCTGGGCCAGGACGCAGGGCCCACCTCTCGCTGGCCGGTGCCCTGTGCGCCGCCGCGCCGAGCCAGGCTGCCTCGGGTACGGCCAGCACCCAGGCCACCGACCCGAGCGGGCGGCGGGCCAAGCGGCGCAGGGCATCGGCCTGGCCGGGGGCCCCGGTGAGCGCGCGGCACAAGGCCCGCTGCGAAGCATCGTGGGCGGGCCAGCCGCTGAGGGCCAATACGGGGCCCGGTCCCGGCGCATATGTGCGGAAGGGCGAAAGGCTTTTGAGCAAATCGGCGGTGCCGGCCATTACCCGAACTTGGCCCGCGGTGCGGCGCGCCAACTCGGCCAGGGTGCGCGCGTGGCGGGCCTGCTCTTGCCCCAATACCCGGCGGCGGTGCAGAGTTTTTGCCGCGTAGGCTCCGAATACCAGCACTACGACCGCGCCCAGCACGTAGCGTTGAGCGGGGCGGCGGCCCAAGGCAAGCAGCCACAACTCCGCAGGCGGGTTTTTCAGCAGAAAAACCAGGTTATTCAACACCCAAAAATCGAGCAATGGCAGGGCGAGACGGGGCGGCAGCTTGAGCACTCCCGCGATGGCCAGCAGGGCCCC
>JANPOR010000419.1:0-15332 GCA_031428075.1 Hymenobacter sp.
TAATATGGCTTACATGATAAAACAGAAAATCTATTTGTAACCCACTTTACGCCGCTTTCCCACGCAACTATATGCTATCAAAATTATCCCCTCTAGCGCTACCAGCAGCTCCTTTCACCAGCCGCACTGGAGCCGTTCTAACGCTTGCAGCCACCCTGCTGCTGTCGGCATGCAGCCACGATGCCGACCAGCCCGACCCGACTTCTGCCTCGGCCACCGCAGATACTTATGCGGCCGACGTGGCCACCAAATGGGCCGATGCGGAACTGCTGCTGATTAAAAACGGGGCCGGCTTCACGCCGCCCGTGGCGGCCCGCGCCATCGCCTATTCCGGTGTGGCCCTGTACGAAGCCGTGGTGCCGGGCCTACCGGCCTACCAGTCGTTGGCAGGCCAGCTTACCAGTTTGGGGACCCTGCCCCAGCCCGATGCCGGGCAGCGCTACAATTGGGCCGTGGCGGCCAACGCGGCGGAAGCGCTGATGATTAAAAACCTGTTTGGTAACGCCAGAGTGACCCAGCGCGCTACCCTCGACTCGCTGGAAACAGCCTTGAACTTGCCCTTCCGCACAGCGGCGGAATTCGACCGCTCAGTAAAGTTTGGGCAGCAGGTAGCCCAGGCCGTATTTGACTGGTCGCGCACCGATGGCGGGCACGAAGGCTACCTCAACGGCCAGCCCACCAGCTACGTGCCGCCCGTGGGCGCGGGCCTGTGGGTACCCACTACCCCTGGCGCGGCCGGCCTGGCCCTCCAGCCTACCTGGGGCCACAACCGCTTATTTGTACCGGCCGATGCCGCCCTGCCCATGCCAGCGCTGCCGTACACGTATTCCACCGATCCTAACTCATCCTATTACGCGCAGGTACTGGAAGTATACAACACCAGCCGCATGCTTACGGCAGCGCAACGCACCATCGCCACCTATTGGGCTGATGCCGGCAAAACCATCACCCCGCCCGGCCACATGCTGAGCATCACTAGCATCGTGCTGCGCGACCGCAAGGCTTCGCTGGCGATGGCCGCTGAGGCCTACGCCCGTGTGGGCATCGCCGTGGCGGATGCGTTTGTGAGCTGCTGGAAATGCAAGTATGAATACAATTGGCAGCGGCCCGTAACGGCCGTCCGGGCCATGATAGACCCCACCTGGCGGCCGGCGTGGCCCACGCCGCCCTTCCCAGAATTTGTGTCGGGCCACGCCACGCAGTCCGCCGCCACAGCGCAGGTACTCGCCGACATGTTTGGTGCCCAAACGGCTTTCGTCGATAATACCCACCAGGTGCGGGGCCCTGGTTTCGAGCCGCGTCCTTTTGCCAGCTTCGCCGATTTCGCCGCCGAAGCCGCCGTTTCCCGCCTCTACGGCGGTATCCACTTTCGCAACGGCAACGAAGTGGGCCTCGCCGAGGGCCAGAAAGTGGGCCGCAACGTGAGCGCCCTGCGCTTCCGCCGCTAAGGCGCCCAGCTAACGCTTCGTGCCGAACTTGCGCCCGGCCGTCGGTTCGTTCGGCGGCCGACAAGCAACGGCAATCATGAAAATTCTCATCATCGGCGGCGGTAACATGGGCCTGACCTACGCCCGCAGCTTTGTGCGCGCCCACATCACCTCGCGGCTCGACTTGCGGCTGCTGGTCCGCTCGCCCGAGCGGATGGCGGCGCTGGCGGCCCACGAAATCGGCACGGTGTGGGGGACTCCCGAAGAATGTGTGCCAGGGGCCGACATCATCATCTTGGCCGTAAAACCGCAGGACTCGGGAGCTCTGTTTGAGCGCCTGCGCGGGCTGGTGCAGCCGCAGCAAGTGGTGCTCAGCATCATGGCTGGGGTACGGGTGGCCACGCTGCGCAGGGCCTTGGGCACACCCAAGATCATCCGGGCCATGCCCAACCTGCCTGCCCAGATTGGCATGGGCATGACGGCCTTCACCAGCACCGACGAGGTGAGCCGCGCCGAGCTGGTGCAAGTGCAGAACCTACTCTCGACCACCGGCAAAACCATTTATGTGGAAAACGAAGCTGCCATCGACGCCAGTACAGCCATCTCAGGCAGCGGCCCGGCCTACGTGTATTACTGCATGGACGCGCTAATGGCCGCCGCCGCCGAAATGGGATTCGCCCCCGCCGAAGCCGAGCTGCTGGTGGGCCAGACCTTCCGCGGGGCCGTGGAGTTGTATTCGCAGGCCGGCCTGAGTTGCACCGATTGGATTGCCAAAGTCTCCTCTAAAGGGGGCACCACCGAGGCCGCTATGCGGGCCTTTGGCGCAGGTGCCGTACGCGAAGGCCTCATGGCTGGGGCCGGCGCGGCCCGCGACCGGGCAGAGGAACTGGGGCGGTGAGCAACTACCGCCGCATCATATAAACCTCTAATTTATATTTGCAATATCTAACTCTAGCTTTTTATTTCTATCCTTCCTTTTCGTCCATGTTCATCTGCCACTATGCGCCCTACCTGTTTTTTGCTGCTAGCCGCGGTCAGCTCCTCAGCGGCTTACGCCCAGCAGGTCGGCCGCGGCACCACCAAGCCCACCGATTTGGAATTTGTGAGCCAGCAACTGGAAAGTGGAAAGGGCACGACGGCCCTGACCGGGGTGCAGGGCACCCCGCTGCTGGCCTCGAACTGGACGCCGGGCCGGGTGCTGACCGCTAACGGCCCGGTAGGACCGGTCTGGCTGAAGTATAACCTGGCCACCGGCCAGCTGTTGTGGCGTCGTCCTGCTGGTGATTCACTAGAAGTTAACACCTCCCAAATCAACGAATTCACTTTGGGCGACCCGCTGCGCGGCAACGCAGCCACCTTTCGGCGCTACTTGACGGCCCGCATCGAAGCCCTGCGCCTGCGAACTATTTTTTTTGAGGTGCGCTACGACGGCGGGCGTTCCGCGCTGTTGCGCCAGCGCAGCAAAAACGTGGTACGGAGCAGCAGTTCCGGTCCGTCGCTGACGGAAGACCGCCCGCCGTCGTGGCAGGAGTCTTCGCAGTACTTCGTGAAACGGACCGACAACGTCGTGCTGCCGGTGCGTCTCAACGAAAAATCGTTGCTGGAAGCCTTGGGACCCGCCCAAGTCTCAGCCCTAACCGCCTATGCCAAGCGAGAGCATTTGACCCTCAAAAGAGAAGGTGATGTGACCCGACTGCTAGCCTATTATGACACGCTGTAGACTGGCGGCTACGCCACCTCGTAACCCGCGAAATCTTTGCGCAGCTGCGTTTTGAGCAGCTTGCCGGTGGCGGTGTGGGGCAATTGGTCTACGAACTCCACGGCGTCGGGCTCGCAGAAACGGGCCACTTTGCCTTTAAAAAAGTTCAGCAGTTCGGGGGCCGTGACATCCATGCCGGGGCGGCGCACCACGATGAGCAGCGGCCGCTCGGCCCACCGGGCGCTGTGCACGCCGATGACGGCGGCCTCGGCCACGGCCGGATGGGCCACGGCCAGGTTTTCCAAATCGATGCTGGAAATCCACTCGCCGCCCGACTTGATGACGTCCTTCGAGCGGTCGGTGATTTGCATGTAGCCGTCGGGGTCGATGGTGGCCACATCGCCGGTGCGGAACCAACCGTCGGCCGTTAGTTCGCCGGGCGTACCGCTGCGGAAGTAGTCGCTCACCACCCAGGGCCCCCGCACCAGTAAGTCGCCGAAGGCGATGCCGTTGTGCGGCAGCGTGATGCCTTCGTCGTCCACGATTTTCATGTCTACCCCAAACACCACGCGGCCCTGCTTGACGCGCACGGCCAGGCTTTCGGCGGGCGTGAGGCCTTTGTGCTTGGCGGTGAGGCGGGCACCGGTGCCCAAGGGGCTGGTTTCGGTCATGCCCCAGGCGTGGGTGATGGTCACGCCCAACTCGTTTTCAAAGGCCGTCATTAGGGCCGGCGGGCAGGAAGAACCGCCCACCACGGTGCGCCGCAGAGTGGAAAAGCGGCGCTGGCCTTCACGCATGAACTGTAGCAGCGCGAGCCAGATAGTGGGCACGCCGGCCGAGAAGGTTACGCCTTCGCTTTCAAATAATTGGTAGAGGCTGGCGCTGTCCATGCCCGCGCCGGGCAGCACCAGCTTGGCCCCCACGATGGGCGCCGCATACGGCAGGCCCCAGGCATTGACGTGGAACATGGGCACCACGGGCATTATCACGTCGAGGGCCGAGCAGCCGAGCGAATCGGGCAGCGAGGCCCCCAGCGCGTGCAGCACCGTGGAGCGGTGCGAGTAGAGCACGCCCTTGGGCTGGTCGGTGGTGCCGGAGGTGTAGCAGAGCGAGCAAGCCGTGTTTTCGTCGAACGTGGGCCACACGTAATCGGCCCTTTCGGCGGCCAGCAGATCTTCGTAGCTGCACAGGCCAGGCATTACCGAGGCGGCGGGCAGGTGCTCAGGGCCGGCCATTAGCACCCATTTTTCGACCTTGGGGCAGATGGGAGCCAGCCGTTCGACCAGGGGCAAGAAGGTCAGGTCGAAGAACATAAGCCGGTCTTCGGCGTGGTTGATGATGTAGACGAGCTGCTCGGGAAACAGGCGCGGATTAACGGTGTGGCACACCGCGCCGACGCCGGCCACGCCGTAGTACAGCTCGAAGTGGCGGTGGGTATTCCAGGCCAGGGTGCCCACCCGGTCGCCGTTGGCAACGCCCAAGTGCAGCAGGGCCTTGGCCAGCTGCTTGCTGCGGCGGTGCGCGTCGGCGTAAGTGTAGCGGTGGATTCCGCCCTCGGGCAGGCGCGACACGATTTCGGTATCGGCGTGCCACTTGGCGGCGTGCTCCAGTACGCCGGCCACGCGCAGCGGCTCGGCCATCATCAATCCTAACATAACGAGCGGGGGTGGGAATGAAACCAGGGCCTTAAATTAACGGCTGGCCGCGCATTTCCTAAGGGCCCCGGCTCCGCCGCTCCCGTGGTCAAGCTGCCGGCCGTTGCCGGAAACCCCTCGGCGGGTGGTTTCCGGCAACGGCCAGCAGCTGGCAACAACGTCATTTCGGGCGTTTCTTCGCGCAGCTATGCTACCCGCTTCATTCCGTAGAGGGCTATGACTTCCTCATATAACATGCGCGCCCATTTACAGCAACACGCCCGCCTCACCGACGCGGAGCTGGCCCTGACGCTGGCCCTTGCCCGGCCGTGCGCGTTTTCGGAAGGGCACCAAATTGTCTCATCCGGGCGCAGATATAAGAGGCGCTCTGCCGCGTTTCGGCATTTCTTAACCTAGGTCATTGGGACAGCCGCGGCGGGCGGGTACTTTTACCCGCTCTCTTCCCGCCTATCACCGTACTAACCGCATGGCCAAGCAAACCTATTCCCGCCGCGACCTGGCGTTTCAGCTCCACGAAGTGCTGCACGTCGAGGACCTGGCCCGCTTTCCGTATTTCCAGGACCACGACCGCGGCTCCATCGACTTGGTGCTGGATACGGCCGGCCAATTCTCGGAAACGCTGCTCCGGCCTTTACTCACCGAATTGGACCGCCAGGAGCCACAGTTGGTCGATGGCACCATCCGGCTGCACCCCGGCGTGCGGCCCATCATCCAGCGCTTCGGGGAGGACGGCTGGATTTCGGCCTTGTTTCCTTACGAAGAAGGCGGCCAGCAACTGCCGCACGTGGTGTATAACGCGGCGGTGTTTGCCATGCAGGCCACCAACTACTCGGCCAGCGTGCCGCCCTTTCTCACGCTAGGGGCCGCCAACTTGCTGCGTAGCTTCGCCGCGCCTGAGCTCACGGCCTCCTTCACGCCCCTCATGTACGCCGGCCGCTGGCAGGGCACGATGGCCCTCACCGAGCCCGACGCGGGCAGCTCCCTTTCCGATATCACGACTTCCGCCGAGCCCACAGAGGACGGCTATTACCAGATGCGGGGCCAGAAAATTTACATTTCTTCTGGCGACCACGACGCCTGCGACAACGTGGTGCACCTCATGCTGGCCAAAATCAAGGGTGGGCCGTCGGGGGCCAAGGGCATTTCGCTGTTTGTGGTGCCGCGCCAGCGCGTGGCCGCGGGCCTGCCCACCGGCACCGAGACCGCCGCTGATTTAATCGGCAACGACGTGGTGACGGCCGGCATCTACCACAAGTTGGGCTGCAAGGGGGCTCCCATCGCTCACCTGATGATTGGCGGCAACGACGACTGCCGCGGCTACCTTGTGGGCGAGCCTAATAAGGGCCTCAGCTACATGTTTCAGATGATGAACGAAGCCCGGCTGGCGGTGGGCGTGAGCGCGGCGGCCATCGGCACGGCCGCGTATTACGCCGCCCTCGAGTACGCCCGCGCCCGACCCCAGGGCCGCCACATCGCCGACCGCGACGTGACCAAGCCCCAGGTGCCCATCATCCGCCACGCCGATGTTAAGCGGATGCTGCTCTTTCAGAAAGCCACCATGGAAGGGGCCCTGAGCCTGCTGCTCCAATGCAGCTACTACATGGACCTGGCCCAGGTGGCCGAGGGCCCCGAGAAGGAAAACGCTGAACTGCTGCTCGATTTGCTGATGCCCATCGCCAAAACCTATCCCTCGGAAATGGGCGTGCTGAGCACCAGCGCAGCCATCCAAGTGCACGGAGGGGCCGGCTACACCACTGATTTTCCGGTGGAGCAATTCTTTCGGGAATCGCGCATTCACCCCATCCACGAGGGCACCACCGGCATCCAGGGGCTCGATTTGCTGGGGCGCAAAATCACCCAACACGGCGGCCGCGCCGTGGGCCTGCTACTCGAAGAAATGCAGGCCGCCCTGGCTGCCGCTGGGGCCCACCCGGAACTGTCGGCGCTGGCCGCGCAGCTCACCAAAGCCATGGGCACTTTGCAGCAGGTGACAGGCCATTTGCTGGGTGTGGCTGCGCAGGATCACGAATTATTTTTGGCCGATGCCACGCTGTATTTGGAGCTGGCCGGCCTCGTGGTGGTGGCGTGGCAGTGGCTGCGGCAAGCCACCGTGGCGCAAAGGGCCCTGCCCGCCGCCCACCCCAACGACCAGAATTTCTACCACGGCAAGCTCCTGGCTGCCCAGTATTTTTACGAGTACGAGTTGGTGAAAGCGCCCAGTCTGGCCCGCCGCCTGCAATCGGCCAACGCCGTGACGGTAAAAATGCAGGCCGCGTGGTTTTGAATAATTACTGTCGTCACGCGGTTGGCGCGGGGCGCACGGGGCAACGCCCCGCGCCAACCGCGTACTAGTAGGTTCATTCCCATTCATTTCCATGAAAAAACTCGAAAACAAGGTCGTCTTCATCACCGGCGGGGCCTCGGGCCTGGGCCGGGCCGCCGCAGTGGCCACCGCGGAAGAAGGTGGCCGGGTAGTCATAGCTGATTTGTTGAATTCTGATTATCAGGCAGCTTTAGATGAGATAAAAGCGGCTGGCAGCGAAGGTTTTTTTGTGCCGCTCGACGTGACCAATACGGCCAATGTGCAGCAGGCCATTGCTGCCACCGTGGAGAGATACGGCCGGCTCGACGTGGCCCTGAATAACGCCGGCGTCGGCGAAGGTTTTTTCAGCTTTTTGGAAACCAGCGAAGAGTCATTTCGGCGCATCCTCGATGTGAACCTGACCGGCGTATTCCTCTGCATGAAGTACGAGCTGGCGCAGTTCATGAAGCAGGGCGGGGGCGTTATTGTGAATATGTCGTCGCTGGCCGGGCTAAAAGGCGCGCCGGGTCTGAGCGCCTACGTGGCTTCCAAGCACGGCGTGCTGGGCCTCACCAAAACGGCGGCCCTGGAGTTTGCCCGTCGCAACGTGCGCGTGAACGCCCTTTGCCCCTACTACATCGACACGCCACTCATCAAAGACACGCCTGCCGACCAACGCCAGCAGATGATTGCCGCTAGCCCCATGAAGCGCCTCGGACGAGCCGAAGAAGTGGCTAAGGCCTTCATTTACCTGGCGTCGGACGATTCGAGCTATACCAACGGCACCCAATTGGTCATCGACAGCGGCGTCGCCTCGTAGCACCGTAACGCGGACTTTAGATGCGCTACAGCGCTACTCTTCCTTATGGATTTCGCACATAGCCCCAAAACTCAGGACTACCTCGCCCGCGTGAAAGCCTTTATGGCCGAGCACATCGTGCCCATCGAGGAGGCTTACCACCACGACAACCTGGCCGCCAACCCCAGAGGCGACTGGCAAACCTGGCGGGTGCTGCCGATAATTGAGGAGTTGAAAGCCCAAGCCAGGGCCCTGGGACTCTGGAATTTATTTCTGCCCGATGCTGAGCACGGCGCCGGCCTGAGCACCCTTGAATACGCCCCAATTGCCGAAGAAACGGGCCGCAGCCTCATTGCGCCGACGGTTTTAAACTGCAACGCGCCCGACACCGGCAACATGGAAGTGCTGCATTATTTTGGTGATGCCGCCCAAAAGCAGGCGTGGCTGGGACCCCTGCTGGCCGGCCAAATTCGCTCCGTGTTCTGCATGACCGAGCCCGACGTGGCCTCCTCCGATGCCACCAACATGCAGGCCACCATCCGCGAGGACGGCGACGAGCTGGTGCTGGACGGCAAGAAATGGTGGGCCACCGGCCTCGGCCACCCCGATGCTCGCCTGGCCATTTTTATGGGCCTCTCCAACCCCGACGCCGCGCCCCACGCCCGCCACAGCATGGTACTGGTGCCGCTGCCCACACCCGGCGTACACATCCAGCGGATGCTGCCCGCCTTTAGCGAATTCGACCCGCCACACGGCCACGGCGAAGTGTGGTTTACCGACGTGCGGGTGCCCAAAGCCAACCTGCTGGTAGGCCTGGGCGAAGGCTTTGCCATTGCCCAGGGCCGCCTCGGGCCGGGCCGCATCCACCACTGCATGCGCTGCATCGGCGCGGCCGAGCGGGCCCTGGAGCTGCTGATTCGGCGTGGGCTGGCGCGCACGGCTTTTGGCAAGCCCTTGATCCAATTAGGCGGCAACCTGGAGCGCGTGGCCGACCTGCGCATGGCCATCGACCAGGCCCGGCTGCTGACGCTGTACGCGGCCTGGAAGATCGATACGCTGGGCGTGAAAGCGACCATGAGCGAGATTTCGGCCATCAAAGTAGTGGCCCCCAACGTACTGCAACGGGTCGTGGACGAGGCCATTCAGATCCACGGCGGGGCCGGTGTGTCGCACGACGTGCCCCTCACGTCGCTCTTCACCATGGCGCGTGCCCTGCGCCTGGCCGACGGCCCTGACGAAGTGCACCGCGCCACCGTTGCGCGGGTAGAAATAGCCAAATACAAGCCGTTTCACCAGCCAGCCCCGCCGCGCCCATGAGCACTGCTCCCACCTCCCGCCTTCTTGACACGGCCGGCCCGCTACGCCCCGGCGAGGAGCTGAACGTGGCCGCTGTCGATACCTGGCTGAAGCAGCAGCGGTCCGAGCTGCTGGGGGTCCCGCGCGTGACGCAATATGCTGGCGGGGCCTCCAACTGGACGTACCGGCTCGAATACGACAATGCCGACCTGATTTTGCGGCGTCCGCCCGCCGGCACCAAGGCTAGATCGGCGCACGATATGGGCCGCGAGTACCGGGTGCAACAGGCCCTGAAACCCGTTTTTCCTTACGTGCCCGACATGGTGGCGTACTGCGACGATGCGTCCGTTATCGGCGTTGACTTTTACGTGATGCGGCGCGTGGCCGGCATCATCCCGCGCAAAAACCTACCCCGGGGCCTGAGCTTGCCGCCCGCCACCGTGCGCCGGCTTTGCCTGAACGTGCTCGATGCGCTTGTAGAGCTGCACCAAGTCGATTACCGGGCCGCGGGCCTGGCGGGCCTGAGCAGCGGCACCGGCTACACCCAGCGCCAAATTGCGGGTTGGAGCAAGCGCTACGCCCAAGCCCACACCTGGAACGTGCCCAGCGGCCGGCGCATTATGGCCTGGCTCGAAGCGAACCAGCCCAGCCAAGAACGGATTTGTATCACTCACAACGACTTTCGCTTCGATAACGTGGTGCTCGATGCTGACGATCCGACGCGCATCCTCGGCATTTTGGATTGGGAGCTGGCCACCCTCGGCGACCCGCTCATGGACCTGGGCAACTTGCTAGCCTACTGGGTACAGGCCGACGACGATTTCCTGGCCCAAGCCACCCGCCGCCAGCCCACTCACCTGCCCGGCATGCTCACGCGGCAAGAAGTGGTGGCTTATTACTGCGAGAAAACCGGCTTTCAACCCGAAAACTGGGTCTTCTATGAGGTGTATGGCCTGTTCCGCCTTTCGGCCATCGCGCAGCAGATTTACTATCGCTACCATCACCGGCAAACCCGCAACCCAGCTTTCAAAAACTTCTGGATTTTCGTGCATTACCTGCACTGGCGCTGCCGCCGCGCCATGCGGTAGGTGCCACAAAGCTTCACTTTCATCTTGATTACCATGACCCGCCAGAACATCCTTATCACCGGGGCCAGCTCGGGCTTGGGCGAGGGCATGGCCCGCGAATACGCTCGTATGGGCCGCAACCTCGCTCTTTGCGCCCGCCGCACCGACCGCCTCGATGCGCTGAAAGCCGAACTAGAAGCCGCTTACCCCAACATCAAGGTATTCGTTAGGGCCCTGGACGTCAATAACCATGACCAAGTGTTCGAGGTATTTCGGGCCTTCAAAGCCGACCTGGGGGCCCTCGACCGCATCATCGTGAACGCCGGGATGGGCAAGGGCGCCTCGCTGGGCACCGGCTATTTCCACGCCAACGTGCAAACGGCCCAGACCAATTTTGTGGCCGCCCTTGCGCAGTGCGAGGCGGCCCTGGAAATTTTCAGGGCGCAGAACGCGGGCCATTTGGTCACGATTTCGTCGGTGTCGGCCATGCGCGGGATGCCGCGCGCCCAAACCACTTACGCCGCCACCAAAGCCGGCCTGGCCGCCCTTACCGAGGGCATTCGGGCCGATTTGCTCAACTCGCCCATCAAAGTGAGCATCATGTACCCGGGCTACATCCGCTCCGAAATCAACGCCAAAGTAAAGAGCACGCCCTACATGGTGGACACCGAAACCGGCTGCCGGGCCCTGGTGAAAGCCATTGAGCGGGAGCCGGTGCAGGCCTTCGTGCCCGGCTGGCCCTGGGCCCTGATGGCCCGTGCCATGAAGTGGCTGCCGTTGCGCTGGGTGATGAAGCTCATTTGAGTGCTTCCATGGGGGCCCAAAAGGGGGACCCAGCGGTCCGGCTGGAAAGCTTTTCAGGGGTTTAGCACGCTCTCAATGGCCAGCTGCATGATGCCCGTGCGCAAGCTCATTTCCGAGATTTTATTGTTGCGCCGGGTGGGGTGCACGCGGTTGGAGAGCACCACCACTACTAAATCGTATTTCGGCTCAACGTAAAAAGCAGTGCCGGTGTAGCCGGTGTGGCCATAGGCGGCCGGCGACGAGCTTTTGGCAAAGTTCAGGGCCGGGTCGGCGGCGGGACGGTCGAAGGCCAGACCGCGGCGGTTGTCGGGGCAGAACTGGCAGCGCGTCCATTCAGCAAGCACGGCTTGATTGAAAATTTGCTGGCCGCCGTAGCGCCCGCCCCAGGCGTAGGTCTGCACGAGCTTGGCCACGTCGTTGGCGTCGCCAAATAGGCCAGCGTGGCCCGAAAACCCGCCCAACAGGGCCGCTCCCTCGTCGTGCACCGTCCCGTGCAGCAACTGGCGGCGGAACGCCGAATCTACTTCCGTGGGCACGAGGCGGGCCAGTGGAAAACGCCGTGCCGGTCGGAAGCCCAGCGTAGTAGCCCCCAGCGGCCGGTACACTTGCTGCTGCAAATAGTCTTCAAAAGCCAGGCCCGTGCGCGCCTGCACCAGCTGCGGGTACAACATAAACGAAAGGTCAGAATAGACATAGCCCGGCTTATCGTTCAGCGGCGAAGCCCCGATTTGCTGGTTAATGCGGGCCGGCACCTTGCGGCTAGCCCATAAGCCCCGGGCCACCAGCAGCGGAAAGCGGGCCGACGAATCGGCCCGGAAATAGCGGCGGCGCAGGGACCCATTCTTCTTCATCAGCTCTTTCCAGAACGGAATAAAAGCCTTGAGGCGGGCCTGGTGGGCGAGCACGTCGCGCAGCTTCAGCCCTGCTTTATCGGTACCGCGCAGGAAGGAAAAATAGTTGCCCAGCGTGCTGTCCGGGCTGAATTTACCAGTCTGTTCTAACTTAAGCAAAGCGGGCGTCGAAGCCAGCAATTTGGTCAGCGAGGCTAGGTCGTAGAGGTCGTCATTGGCCACGGGGCGGGGCACGCTCAGGGCCCCCGTGGGGGCGGCCGTTTCCTCGGAATGCCTCAATTTTTTCAGCGGCCAGACGGGCTTGGCTTCGTCGTAGCCAGCGTAGGTCTGGTTGCCGTAGCTTTTACGCAGCACCACCGCGCCGCGCCGGGCCACCACCACCTGGCAGCCGGGCACGGCTTGGGCGGCCAGCGCCAGGCCCACGAGGCTGTCGATACGGACTTCGAGGCGGCCATCGAGGCCCACGTCTTCGGGGTGGGCGTAGCGCAGGCGCAGGCCGCCCTCAGTTTTCAGGCCGAAACCCCGCGGCAGCTGGTTAGCCACCGTGACCGGCAGCGTGCCCTGGGCCCCGATGCCACCGAAAATGAGCTGAGCCGCCAGGCTTTGGGCATCGGGGCTTTCCTGGTAAGCCAGCACCACGGCGGCAGCGCGGTCCAAGTCGCGCACTTTGGCCACCGCGTAAGCCGAGCCGAACACGCTGAGCACCAGCGTCTGTTTCTGGCCCACCAACTCGCGCAGCAGTAGGTTGTCTTCCGGCGTGATACCGAAGTTAGTGGCCGGCAGGCGGCCCAGGCTTTGCAGGCTCACCAACACCAAGTTGTAAGGTTTCAGGACCCCGCGCAGCCGGGTCAGATCATCGAGAGTAGGATTGGCCGGGGCGTGAAAATGGGCCGTGGGCACGTAGTCGGCCACCGCTTTTTGGAAATTGGTGGTATCGCGCGGGGCCCCGCCGAGCACCAGCGTGGCCACCCGCAGCGTGTCGAGGCGGCGCAGGGGCAGCAGGTTTTTCTGGTTGCGCAGCAGCGTCAAGCTGAGCTCCGTAAGATGATGACTGAGGTATTGGACGTGGGGCGGGCTGAGGTCGGCGACCAAATTTTGGAGCGGAATAGGCCCGTAGTGGTTCAGGCTGGCCCACTGCTTCAGGGCCAGCACGCGGCGGCAGTGCACGTCGATTTCCTTTTGTGAGATGCGGCCACTGTCCACGGCAGCGCGCACCATTTGCAGGGCCAGCGGCACGTTCTTGCTAAACTCCAGGATGTCGTTACCGGCTTGTAGGGCGCGCACGTCGGCCTCGCCGGGCGAGTACTTGCTGATGACGCCCTTCATGTTCATAGCATCGGTGAAAATCAGTCCGTTGAAGCCCAGCTTCTCGCGCAGCAGGCCCGTCACCACCGGTCGCGAGAGCGTGGTGGGCGTGCCCGTGCTATCGAGGGCCGGCACGCTGAGATGGGCCACCATCATGCCCCCCAGACCGGCGGCAATCAGGCCGCGGAAAGGCGGCAGCTCCAGCGAATCGAGGCGGCGGCGGTCCACGCGCACCAGCGGCAGGGCCAGGTGCGAGTCGGTGTCGACGTCACCGTGGCCAGGGAAGTGCTTGGCTACGGCCAAGATGCCGGCGTCCTGCATGCCGCGCATGTAGGCGCGGCTGGCGCGCGTCACGGCCCCCGGGTTTTCGCCCCAGCTGCGAAAGCCGATGACGGGGTTGGCGGCGTTGTTGTTCACGTCGACCACGGGGGCGAAGTTGACGTGCATGCCCAACCGCCGAAACTGCCGGGCCACCTCACGCCCCATGTCGTAGAACAGGGCCGTGTCGGCCCCGGATACCGCGCCTAGGCTCATCTGGAACGGGAATTTCTCGACGCTGTCTAGGCGCATGCCCACGCCCCACTCACCGTCCAGGGCCACCAGCAGCGGCACCCGGGCCTGGCCCTGGTAGCGGTTCAACAGCTTGGCCTGCCGCACGGGGCCCCCTTGAAAGAAAATCAGCCCTCCGATACCGTACTGCTGCACGAGCGTCGAAACGGAGTCTTCGTCGATGCGCTGGCGGTTGGAATAGGCGGCCACCATAAACAGCTGCGCCGCTCGCTGGTCGGGCGTGAGAGCACGCATCAGCGAGTCGACCCACGCCGAGTGCAGGTATCGGGTAAAGGCGGGGCCCTTGGGGGCGCTAGAAGTTAAGCGTATAGGCTTAGAGACAACTTTATGGAGCTTGGACGCAGCTTTTGGCTTCGTAATTTTCGCTTTTAAATGCAGAGCCCGTTGGGCCGGGGCCAGCAGCGGAGCTGCCAGCAAAACGAACAGCAGCAACCGTCGGGCAATCGAGGAAATCAAGCGCAAATGGTTCGGAGATTGGAAGTAAAGGCTCAGTGCCGGAAGTACACGGTAAAGGTAGAGCCCGCGCCCACCCGGCTCTGCACCTCAATGCGGCCCCCGGCGTTCTCTACCATTTTCTTGACCTTGTATAAGCCGCTGCCGCTGCCTCCCACGTGGTCGTGCAGGCGCTGGAACCTGTCTTATCCTGAAATAAATTGACGGTTTTTGCCCTAAAAACAGTCTCATGGAGGAGCATATTTGCGCGTTACTTCCGCGCTTTCAGTGCAGCGAGCAATTCGAAGAAACGGCGGCGTTCCGCATCGTCTTTAGGGACGAAGAGCTCAGCCACGTAATGGTCGACTGGGATATCCACAACAGCTATACCCTGCGCAACTGGGTGCGCCTCTACAGGCACAAGGTGCAGACCGGCTTGTTCGGTAGCCCGGCCATGACGCGAACGCAAAAACGGGACGTGCAGGCCTTGCGGCAGGCCAATCTGCTGATTTTAGCCCCTCACACGATGATGGAGGTAGCGGAGCAAGAACTCCAACTGCCCATCCGAAAAAAGTCTGGTACCAAACGGTCCTGGAACTACAGGAAGACGAAATCGTCCGGGTGAGCGTCGGTCACCTGTGTTGACTGTTGGGGTAAGCCGGCAAGCTTTTTATCACCGCCAGCACGATGCCCAGCGGGTGCGTGGCCACTCCTTGCTCGTGCTGGACCTGGTACTCGCGCTTCGGCGGGGGATTCTAGGCTTGGGCACCCATAAGCTACCGCTATTGCTGCAACAACCGCTTGCGGCGAGCGGCATTAAAATGGGGCGTGACAAATGGCATCAGCTTTTTGCAAACGCATGATTTAATTCTGTGCCAAAAACGACAAATTCTGCGCACAACCCTCGCAAGTATCTTGGCTTACTGGTGGATACAGTGCTGGTGGCTCCACAACAGGTGTGAGTGTGCGACATTACGTAGTTATGCATTGGGCAGGGCTTCGGCTACTTATCCTGAGTAACCGATGCATACTCGAAGCGCATCTCGACTACTGCCTGCATCCGCTGCTTACGGTGGCGGGCTCACTGAAAGCCTTGGAGATGGCCCTGCAAAGCGGACAACCCCA
>JANPOR010000420.1:0-8872 GCA_031428075.1 Hymenobacter sp.
CACAAGTGGGCGAGTTGGGCGCTGGTGCTCATAAAATGCGGTTCGGGTCTTACCAAACAGCCCGCAGCGCGTACCTACCCCCACGTGCGAATACTTCCGGCGCATCATTTCGACGGCTCGGCACCACCCTTTTTTTGGACATCAATGCGATAGGTCGCCTCGGACTGATCAATCAACGTGTGCAGCGCTTCAATTTGCCACTGCGCCTGCCGCATCTGCGCGGCCAGCGGGGCACTGGCATCAGCGGGCGGGTCTGGCTCGGCCGTGAGCAGCATCGACTCGCTGGCCCGGTAGTCAGCCACCCGCTGGCGTAAGGTCTTTTTTAGGCGCAGCTCGTACTTGAGCAGGGCCTCGTCTTCGCTCAGGCGACCGTCGAGTAGCTCCCGGGCAATGTGCTGCTTCTGGGCGGCGGTGAATTGTTTGCGGCGCATCTGCGCATATACGGCCGTGCCGTAGCGCTGCAGCCAAGCCAGCAGCGTCATGTGGCCCACGCCCAACTGCTGCCGGACGGCCCGTTGAGACAAGCTCGACTAACCGGACGGCCTCTTGGCAAACAGAAACTGCATAATGGTCATTTTTGCCCCTGCGCGGAGCCTGCTCGGGTGCAGTCATCAATTGGATGATGCATGGCCATAGCCGGACAAGACACCCCAGTCGTGCTCAGCCCCCCCCATTGCAGGATGCAGTTTTGACGCGGCAGCCTGGCGTCGGCATTTGGCCGCCCGTGGCAGGCAGGTCTTCACGGCCACAAGCCGCTCACACACTCATACTGGTCATCACTCGTTTTGAAGAATCCCGTAGCACCAACACGGGCCTCATCAATACTTTACGTGGTATGAAAGAGGTGCCTGCGTCGAGCGCCTCTAAGAGTAGATTGGTTGAAGCTTGGCCCATTTCCTCACAGCGCTGGTCCACGGAGGTAAGGGACGGTTGCGTGACCAACGTAAATTTCTCGTTGCTAAATCCGCAAATGGCCAAGTCCTGGGGGATGCGAAGTCCTTGTTTCATAGCCATTTGCATGGCTCCTAGCGCACAGTAGTCTCCCGCGGCAAAGACGGCGTCGGGCGGCTGGGGCAACGCCAGTAATTCGTGCATTGCCGCGGCGCCTTGGGCCTGTTTCATGTCCGTATACCTGATCAGGTCAGCGGAAGCCTGCAATTCTCCTCTGGCTACCCCGGCTTCTCGTAACGCATCCTGGTAACCCCGGCAGCGGTTGCTATAAATGCTTAAGTGCTGGGGGCCGGCCAAGTGGGCAATACGGGTATAGCCTTGCGCTAGCAAATGCTTGGTGCAGAGATAACCCCCTTCGTAGTCGTCAAGGGCCACGGCGTTTACGTCCGCCCGGGCCGGTATGCGGTCAAAAAACACGACGGGGACACCTCTTTTTCCGGCGTTCTCGAAGTGATGGTACTGCTGGGTAGTGCTCGCCAACGACACCAGTATGCCCGCCACCTGGGCATGCAACAACATCTCCACGCTGTGACGCTCTACGTGCTCGTCTTCGTGTGACTGGCAGATGATGACGCTGTAACCCGCTTTGCTGGCAGCCCGCTCAATGCCTTGAATCACCGCAGGGAAGAATTCCCCCTCGATGTACGGCACCACGACGCCCAACAACCGGCTGTGGCCTTTGCGCAAGGCCACAGCTAAATGGTTGGGCTGGTAGTTGAGCTTCCGGGCCAGCTTTTGCACACGTTGCTTTGTGGCAGCCCCGATACTGTAATGGTCGCTCAGCGCGCGTGATACCGTCGTCATGGACACCCCTAACTCACGGGCTAAGTCAGCCATTGATAGCGGTTTGCTGGCCTGGGCCGGTTTTCTGCGTGGGGTCGTCATGCGTGCCGGCAGCTACTTCAACTGGTATTCCAGCACCAGGATACTGGTCGGCTCCACCGTGAGGGGGCTACCTGCCGGTGGCGTGGGTTGCCACTGCCAGGTGGGATTCGTATCGTCGGGGCCGGTGCTGGTGAGCGCCCACACCTGTTTGGTCGACCGTACTTGGTACTTATCCGGTTTAACCTGTACCGGCACGGCGACCGGGGACTTATTAACCAGGTAGACAAGCAGGCGTTTCTTATTGGGGCTGTAGCTGGCAAAGCTGCGCAGATGCGTAGTAGAGGTTGTCTGCACCATTTGCTTCCCCAAAAACTGGCCCCAGATTGCGAGGCTGTACCCGTTAGCATTGAAATTACCGTTCTTGTCCAGGGCATCAAACACGCTGTATTTCACGGAGTCGTTCTCAATCCAACGCGTGTTCCAGAAGCAGGAGAAGGCCAGTTTGGACTCTTTAAGCTGCTCGCCCGTCAGCTCAAAATTGGCCAGAGCGTAGCCCATGTTGTTGATGAATGGCCATTTCTTGCCCCAGTCAAAGGGCCCGTACTCGGCCACGATTACCTGCAGTCGGGCCCGGTCGGCGGGAGTCGCGTACCGGGCGATGGCCTGGAGAGCGGTGCTAACGGGATGCATAAAATTCAGCACCGAGTCGCGGTACGAGGCAAAACCTCTGGGCAGATTATACACCGGGTAGTTGCTCAGGCAGAGCGCATCGATGTGACCGGCCGCTTTGGTCAGCACCGTTTTCCACCAATTGTCGGTGTTGCCGTTAGGCACAATCTTGATGGTGGGGTCCACGGCTTTCATGGCCTTCGAAAAATCCACGACATCCTGCGCATAAATCTCAGCGGTGGAATTCTTGTTTTCCGGCCCCCAGCTTTCATTGCCAATCATCCAGTACTTGACCCTGTATTTTTTCTTGACATTGGCATACCGCACCCACTCCACGGCGTGAGTGAGCAGCTGCGCGCGGGTAGCCCAGGTAGAACCGACGGGGTAGTTGACGAGGTACTCATCGGCCGCAACGACTACGACCGGCTCGGCACCGACTTCCCGGCACAGCGCCATGAACTCGTCAAAGTCCAGGACATCATTTTTGAAATCAGTTGCCGTTGCGTTCAACACCCGGTAGCGGCCCCCAACCGCGCCCCGGCCGGTGCGGGCCAGGGTAGGAAGGGATTTCTCATAGGGGGGCCGGGAGAAGAAATAGAAGTCCGACTTGTTACCGCCCGGATAGCGCAGGTACTTGACGTGCATGGCCTTCAGCGCATCGGCTAGGCGGCGTTGCGGGTGCAGGTACTTGTCGTCGTCCATGAAATAGTCCAGGTTGATGCCCAGCGGATGCCGTGACACGTCACTCAGCACCGAATCCGGATATACCCGAATGGTCGTGGGTACGCTTTCCGCCGGTTGTGCGTACGACGCAGGAGCTAAATACCAATGTGTCAGCACGAACAGGAGGGCTGTCCAGCCGCTTCGCCAAGTAAAGCCCATATGACTATCGTCTTGTAGTTAAGGAAAGAAGCTGCGCTGGTTGGTCCTGTTCGCGTATCAGGCAGTTCCCGGTGGTATTTACTTGACGTGCAAGCAAGTGCGCAGCATGAACGAGGGGGCAGGGCCATAACCTATCGCGACCCTACTCCCTCATTTACGGCTAATAGCCCGGATTTTGCGCTATGATTCCACCCGACTGAATGATGACATCGGAAGGAATCGGAAACAAGACCTGCGTATCCTGGGCGGTGGCAAAGCCTCGGGCACGGGCATTGCTGATGAAGGAGCCGTTGCGAATCAGGTCCTGACGCCGGATGCCAAACTCATAATACAGCTCCCGCCCGCGCTCATCCAGAATAAAGCTCCGCATATCGCCCTGACTACCCAGGGCCGGCACGGTAGCCGTCGTACCCGCACGGTCCGTAACCTGGGTGAGGTAGCCTTTGGCTTCTGCCGTGGGACCGCTCAACTCGTTGGTGATTTCAGCCATGGCCAACAGCACGTCGGCGTAGCGGTAGATGACGTAATCGTAGCCATAGCCATTGGACACGTACCGGGTGTACTTCATGGGAATGGCCCCGGTGAGGCCGGTTGTCCGGGTCACGATTTGCCCACCGGGTCTGACGTAAGAGTTGGCAATAGTTTGCAGTCGGGTGTCATTCGGCGCGTACTTGTCATAGAACACCCAAGGCATTTCGATGAGCTTGTATTTGTCCCCTTTGGTTACGTCGTTACCCAGCACGTTGATGGCGTCGGCTGGCAGAATACAGGCGTACCAGATGTTGGTAGTCGATTCGTTGCCCGGCACCGCGAAGATTATTTCGCTATTCTGGGAGGTAATGAAGACGTCTTTGTAGCTAGGGTCGAGCTGGTAGCCCATGCCCAGCAACTCCTTGCCCACTACTTGCGCCTTGGCCCATTGCTTGTCGTGCATGTAAAGCTTAAGCAAGACCATGCGCGCAACTCCCTTGGACATCCGCCCCCAGTTGGCCGTGTTATTGTACTTGTCGGGAAGCCCGGTAATGGCTGCCTGTAAATCACTTTCCATAGCGGCCACGTAGTCAGCCTGCGTCAAGCGGGGCAGAATCTCATTGGCGTCAACGGTAGCTGGGTCAAGCTTGACGCTAACAGGCCCATATAAATCATACAGAACGTACATAAGCCAAGCCCGGAGGCCCCGGGCCTCCGCCGTGTACAGCGCCTTGTTGTTGATGCCCGACTTGTCAATCTTATTAATCAGGCTGGTCAGTTTAGCCACATAGCTTACCCGGTCATAAAAGGACTGCCCACTGGAATTGGCGACCGATGCTGGTCCCAGCGTGAATTGACTGTAGGGAAAGTAGTATAAATCGGTTGCTTCGTCAGTTTGCGTGGTTGTAGCCCAGGTGTAACCCAAAAAACCGGCCGTAAGCGAGAAATCGAAGGTCCCGCGTGAAATATCCGTGCTGCCGTAGTTCGGATTGAACTGCACATAAAAAGGAATGAAGGCTGACAGCACGTCGGCTTCCGTTTTGGGGAAGTCCGCGGCGTTTATCTGGCTATATACCTTGGGTTGGAGAACCTTTTCGCAGCCCGACAAGCTGAGTAGCCCTGCCAGCAGCAGTACTTGAAGCTTAGTAATTTTTTTCATGTCTGAGTACGTTAGGATTAAAACTGTGCGCTGAGGCCAAAGGCCGTAGTCACGGCGGTGGGGTAAGGATTGTTATTGCGCTCCATCTCAGGGTCTAACCCCCGGATATTCGTGCGATAGGCCAAGTTGTTGATATTGGCGAATACCCGCACCGACTGCACAAACTTCTGCTGCCCCAGCAACGACGTAGGCAGCGAGTAGCCCACGTTTATATCCTTTAAGCGGGCGAAATAGCTGTGTTGCACTATCCGGAAGTCGTTCAATCCCGATGGGTTATTCGCCGCCGCTGGGTCGTTGGCCAGGCCAGGGTACGTACCGTTCGTATTAAAAGAGGTGTAGGTATCCAAGGAGTGCACTTCTACGTTGGTAGGGGCCCCGATGCGGGTGAGGCGGCCCAGTTGCACGAACGGCTGGTAGCCGTCGAAGGTGTTGTTGCCAAAAGCTCCGTAGATGTACACACTCAGGTCAAAACCCTTGTATTTAAAGGTGTTATTAAACCCAAATGTCCCGGTTGGGTCACTGTTGCCCAAGGAGGTCACATCCTTAATATCGAGCTTGCCATCGCCGTTCAGGTCAACGTACTTAATGTTGCCGACGTGGGCACCAGGCTGGTATGCCGGTGCCTCGGCTGCTGAGCGAATCAGGCCATCCGTCTTCCAGCCGTATACCTCCCGGATGGGGTCGTTGTAGCCCACGTAAGACGGCAGGGCCACGGCCGGATTCCGCTCAACCCAGTATGTTTTAGCAGTTCCCAACGTGAGTAAGGTCGACCAAGAGAAGTTCGGGGACACGATATTTTGGGTGCGCAGCGTCACCTCTACCCCCTGGCTGCGGGTCGAGCCGACGTTGAAGGCCTGGGTCGTAATGGCGTTGGAAGCCGGTAGAATCCGAAAATCCAGCAAGTCTTTGGCTGTGCGGCGGAAGTAATCCACCGAGCCACCAACGCGGTTGTTGAAGAAGCCAAAGTCCACGCCCGCGTTAATCGTCGCATCCGTTTCCCATTTCAGATTAGGATTACCAAGCTGCGTCTGGACGAAGCCTGTGTTGTAGAGCTGATTGCCTATTAAGTAGTTATAACCTCCATAAGCATCGGTTAGCGAGTACAGCGAGAGTCCATAGCTGCCATTGACGGTGATGCTCTCATTACCCGACGTGCCGTAGCCCCCCCGAAGCTTTAATTGGCTAAGCCAGCTGACATCCTTGAGGAATTGTTCCTCGTTGAGCAGCCAGCCAGCCGAAAGGCCCGGAAAAAAACCGAAACGGTTGTCCTGCGGAAAGTTGCTAGCTCCGTCAAAGCGGCCGGTAAACTGCAGGATGTACTTGTCTTGCAGCGTGTAGTTGACGCGCGTGAACTGCGAGAGCTTGGTTCGCGACGTTCTATTAGAACTTACCGTACTCAGGCCCTTGTTATAGGCGATGCCGATGTTGTCGACGCCAAACGCATCGGTGCCAAAGCCCACCGCGTTCAATCCAAAGTCGTTATAAGAGCTGGCATAGTATCCTACCCCGGCCACAACCGCCAGGCGGCTGCTACTAAAAGCCTTATCGTAAGTAACGAAGGCCTCGCTGCTGTAGTTGTTCAGCTTGGTAAGACCCCGCTGGGCATTGCCCTGGGGTACGGTGCTGAAGTTGGCGCTCACCGGAATGAAGAACTGGCGGTCGGTACTCGTATTATCGATGCCGCCGGTCAGGTTGATTTTTAGACCCTCCAGCACATTTATTTGCAGGTTGGGAGTGGCTAAAAAGCGCTTGCTGAAGGTCTGGTTCGTTATCTGAAAATAGCTGGCCGGATTCGGCGTGCGGGCGTAGTAAGAGTGGCTGGGCAGGCCATTGGCGTCGACTATCGGAATATCCGGAGCAAACTGCAAGGCGGTTTGCAAAAGCGAAGGGCTGTCGATATCCCCCGACTGGCCGGTAGGCACGTTGTCGCTGTTTACCTGGCTGTAAGTCAAGCCCAGGTTGAAATTAACCCGTGAGCCGATTTTCTGGTCCAGGTTCATGCGGCCCGCAAAGCGCGTAAAATTAGAGTTCTGCAGGAGCGCCTTCTGGTTATAGTAGTTGAGCGAGGTAAATACCTTGGTGTTGGCATTCCCCGTGGAGAGCGAGATATTCTGGTCGTTAATTCTACCCTGCCGCAGCACGTAATCGATATAATCGGTGCCGACGCCTGCATCCGCTACCTGTTGGTCGGTAAAGAAGGGTGTGTAGCCGGAGGAAGGGGCGGTGCCAGTGCCATACGGCGCTAATTTGTTGATGAACTTGTAGTATTCCAACCCGTAGGTGTTCGCACCGCTCCTGAACTGGGACGCGTTCAGCGGGTGCAAATATTCTTTCGGCGTCTGGATGGAATAGGTACCGCTGTAATTGACCGTGGTTTTACCTTCTTTCCCCTTTTTGGTAGTAATAAGAATAACCCCATTAGCTGCCGCCGAGCCGTAGATAGCCGTAGCGCTGGCGTCCTTGAGAATATCGATGGACTCGATGTCGTTGGGATTGATGTTGTCAAGCGGGCTGCGCTGAAAGGTGCCCCGGAAGTTACCCGCAACGGAGTTGTTTTCCGTCGATGCATTGGTGGTAATGGGAAAGCCGTCAATGACGTACAGCGGGCTATTGTCGCCATTCGGTGAGATGGCCCCGCGAATGTTGATACTGAGCGCGCCACCCGGCTGGGCCGTATTGGCTGAGATATTTAGGCCGGCCGCCTTGCCTTGCAGTAGATTATCGACACTAACGGCATTGGTTTGGTTGAGGTCGGTTGCTTTTACGGTTGACACCGCCCCGGTTACGTCGCGCCGGTTTTGGGTGCCGTAGCCCACCACTACTACGTCCCCCAGGCTTTTGGAATCGGCCACCAGCGTCACGTTGATGAGCGTTTGGCTGCCCATTTTAACTTCCTGGCTAGCATAGCCGATATAAGAAAAAATCAGCGTGCCGCCCGCCTGCTCGTCGGGGATAGTGAGCGTATACTTGCCGTTACTGTTGGTGGCCGTACCGTTGGAAGTGCCTTTTACCAGCACGTTCACCCCGGGCAAGACTTCACCGGTTTCGCTGGCTACCCGCCCTTGCACCGTGACGGCTACCGGCGTCCGCATAGCCCGCGCTGCTTGGTGCCCCGGAGGTTGGTAGGCCAGGCTCTGCCCTGCACTCGGCAGCAGGCGGCAAGCCAGCAGGAAGGTGCACGAATAGAATGGAGATCTTTTCATCGTCGCTTTCTTTGGAGGTGGGAAGTAAAAATTACACAATCGATTGTTAAGTTTGGCGTAGGAAGCGGGGGCCTTGCAAAGACTGAAAGAGCTCTGGGTGATACTTGAATTATCTTTTCCTGCTAACGGCCCGCTTTAGGAAGCGCTCCCCTTAGAGTTGCTCCGCTTAAAGGAGGTACACCAACCATATGCAAAGCCCGACCAGCAGCGCTACCAGCAGCAGGGAGATGCACTTCATTCTTCGGGTTTGCTGCTGGTGCTTAAGACGTGGTCCATCAAGTAGTCTTTCCGTTTTGGTGGGTCAAAGGAAGGGGCTCTGACCGGCTGAAAGGGGACTGATTTTCGTTGATTTAGGGCTTTAAATCATTCCTGCTGAGCATAGGGATGATTATAAAGGCGCTATAACCCACCATGTGCAGCCCTAGCCCCGCTCGCTTAAAGCCTGGCTGTCGGCGGCTAGCTTGGCTTACCGCTGGCTTGGGTGGTGAGCTTCAGGGTGGCAGGCTTCAGCCCATTGGCGGTCGCCTTTAGGATGAGGTCGCCCGCTTGGTTGCCGGATTTCACCACCACCAGGCAGCGTCCCTGCCAGGCCCGCCGTTGCGGCAACTGATAGCTTTCCAGACTCACCGGGTTGGCATTGCTCACGCCTATTATCGTACCTGGTCCTTCGAGGGTAAAGTGCACGTCGTTTTCGGCTTGGGGGTGGCGAATG
>JANPOR010000421.1:0-2127 GCA_031428075.1 Hymenobacter sp.
GCTGTTCCTGTTTGTGTCAAAGCCAGAGACCGGGCTGACCGCAGGGAGCGCGTGAGTCGTGTTGCGCGCCGGGGAGACGGCGTTGAGGCTGGGGGCCTGGGCAAAAGCCGGTTCCAGCGGCAGGCCCGCCGCTGCCGCCAGTAGCACGATCAGAAACCCCAAGCGGCCGCCAACCCACGACCAGGAAGTGAAGAATACTTTCATAAGGCAGCAGAGAAAAAAGATGAAAACCTAATTTTCAGTTAGTAGGTACTGCCCACCGGGGTGGCAGGCAGTAAAGGTGCTGACCACTTACATTATATTTAATAAATCATATACCCCCATTTGGGGGAGGTCCGGCGGTGGCGGCAGCGGCGGGGCGGTCCGTACTTTGGGCCATGAATTCGCTCAATCTGGCTATCGTCGAGGATGACCCCAAAATCCGGCTGCTGCTCCGCGACTACCTGGGCCGGCAGCCGGGTCTGAACGTGGTGCTGGTGAGCGAGTCGGCGGAGCAGTTTTTGGCCGAGCTGGCCGACGCGCTGCCCCCCGCCGTGGTGCTGCTCGACCTGGGCCTGCCGGGCCTGAGCGGGCTCGAGGCGTTGCCGCTCATCAAGCAGCGTCTCCCGCAGGCCGACGTCATCGTGCAGACCGTGTTCGAAGACCCCGACCGCATCTATCTGGCCCTGACCCGGGGGGCGAGCGGCTACCTGCTCAAGAGCACGCCCCTGGCTCAGCTGCCGCAGGCCATCCGGGAAGTGGCGAGCGGTGGCTCCGTGCTCAGCCCGTCGGTGGCGCGGCGGGTGCTGGCGCACTTCAAGCCGGGCGCCAACACTCATTCTGCGGGCCTTTCCACGCGCGAGCAGCAGGTATTCGAAGCCCTGGTGGATGGCTTGGCCGACAAGGAAATTGCTCAGCGCCTCGGTCTGGGCTTCGAAACGGTGCACACCTACGTCAAAAACGTGTACCACAAGCTGCACGTCAGCGGCCGCATCGAGCTGCTGAGCCGGGCGGCGCGCGGGCAGCTGTGAGGGGGCAGCTGTGAGGGGGCAGGCCGACTGGCCAAAAGCCGGTTGGGGAAGGTAGGGTAAGCTTACCTGGCTCCCACAACCGGCTTTTGACCGCTCGGCTTTGACTTATTTGCCTACGTCTCCTTAGCTTACAATCAGCTGCACGCCGTAGCCGGGGCGGCCGTCGGGGTGGGGGCCGGTACGCAGCTCAGCCCCCAGGGCTTGGGCGCGGTGGGCCATATTGCGCAGGCCCACACCACTGAAAGGAGGCGCGGCGCGGCCGCTGCTCTGGCCGTTATCATCCACTTCGAGCACCAGTTTTCCCTGATGGCAACCCAGGTGCACGCTGATTTCGGTGGCCGTTCGGGCGTGGCGGGCGGTGTTGATCACGGCTTCTTTAAAAACAAGAAACAAGTGCTGGCGCGTGCTGGCCGGCAGCACGGTCTTATCGCTGAGCCCGGCGTGGCTGAAAGTGGCGACCAGGCCGGCCGCAGTGGCCGTTTGGTCGAGGTGCTCGCGCATCCGGTACAGCAGCGCGGCTACGGAATCAGCCTGGGAGTTGATACCCCAGACAACGTCGCGCATGGTTTGCATGGCTGCCCGGCTGTTGACGAGCAGGCGGTCGAGGGCGTGGCGGGCGTCGAAGCGGTCCGTGCCCTCAGCAGGCGCGGGCCGGTACTGCTCGCGGTTAGAAGGCGCACTGAATACGCTCTCGCTCGGCGACCTTAGCTCGTTGAAGGCCGGCATCTACATGGCGCAGCTGGTACTGCCGTCAGGCAAGTCGTAGCACTTTAAAGTAGCGGAATAATAAGCAGGAGTTTAGGAAGCAAACTCGGTCAGAGGGATAGTTGACGAAGCAGTTTAAGGAGCAGTTTGTAAAGATTTTCGTGGCGGTGATTGAAGCGAAATTCGGATTCTTTCAGGTGGAGCAAAAAGGTGTGTTTGGGCACGCCTTTGAACTGCTGAAGGCGGGCTTTGGCAAAGCTCCAGCAGGACCCAATGCCGTTGATGTGCGAGGTCCCCAACACGAATTCGTTTAGGCCGTGGCGGACGCGAAAGTGGCGGTCAAAACCCACGTCCACCAGCCCGTCGTAGCCGCGCCAACCGTCGGTATTGACCATCGCAGCCGCATCAATTT
>JANPOR010000422.1:0-2188 GCA_031428075.1 Hymenobacter sp.
GTAGCCCGTGCCCACGTAGCCCGTGCCGTTAGCGGCGAAGGCCACCGCTATGTAGCGCCCCTTGTCCGAGAAGCGGGCCATTTTGTTCCAGCTGTTGCTGGCCGACGTGTAGGCATAAAAATCCTTGAACGTGCCTAGCGAATCCACGCCGTTCATGCCCAGGCCGGCGTACGCCACGCCGTTGAGGATGAAGGTGGCCGCGCTACTGCGCGCCAGACCGCTGAAATACACGGGTTGGGTCCAGGCCCCGGTGGCGGCGGTGTCGGTACTATTTTTTTGCAGGACCCGAGGCCCAGGGCCGCCAGCAGCAGGCCGGCGGCAACAATATAATTTTTAAACAGATGAGGGGAGCAGTAAACGGGATAGGGATGACGCCCCAAACGTACCCGACGCACCCGCCTGCTCCAGCATCCACTCGGCCGTTTCCTGCATTTCCTAGACTGAGAAGCCGGAATGGTCGCGCGGTGGCAGACCGCCAAAATGTACCCTAAACCATACTGCAGGGATCCTTCATCTTCCAAAGGGGCCCCGTGACCGGCCGTAGAGGGCCCCGGCGCACCCGCCTTAGACCCAGCGGCTCAGAAACTGTCCGAAGGCTTCCTTATACTGGTCGCCGACGGGCAACGTGGCGTTGCTAATCTGCACGGTAAGACGGCGCACGGCCTCGATTTTATCGAGGGCCACGATGAACGACCGGTGGATGCGTAGGAAGCGCCGGGCGGGCAGCTTCTCTTCCATGCTGCGCAGGCTCATGAGCGAGAGCAGGGCCCTGGGCGTGCTCTTGAGGTGGACTTTTACGTAATCCTTTAAGCCCTCCACGTACAGGATGTCGCTGAGCTGCACCCGAACAAGCTGGTACTCCACCTTCAGAAAAATGCTTTCTTCCTCGGCCGGGCGCGCGGGCGGGGCCGCGCTGGCCTGGTCGCGCTCGGCGTAAGCGCGGGCCTTGCCAGCGGCCCGCAAAAACTCTTCGTAGTTGAAGGGCTTCACCAAGTAGTCGAGAGCGTCGACGCGGTAGCCCTCCACGGCGTACTGGCTGAAGGCCGTGGTGAACACCACCCGGGGCCCGCCCGCCTGGGCCAGCACGCGGGCCAGCTCCAGGCCGTTCAACTCCTGCATCTGGATGTCGAGGAACGCTACATCGACTCCACTTGGGGGCAGCTCGTGGACCCCGCGCAGGGCTTCCACGCCGCTGCCGTAACGACCCACCAGTTCCAAAAAAGGCGTTTTTTCGATGAACGAGCACACCAGCCCCAAGGCCAGCGGCTCGTCGTCAACAGCAATGCATTTGAGGACGAGGGACATAGTTCAGTTATCAGTAAGCAGTTATCAGTGAACCCAAATGAACGTCATGCTTCGACTCTGCCGCGCTGCGCTCAGCATGACGGCCTTTTCTTATTCTTACTTGATACAAGTCAACTGTTCACTGTTAGGGTCAACTCCACCAAGTACTCATCTTCTGGGGTGCGTTCCGTCACGAGCAGCCGGTAGCGGCCGGGGTACAACAAGTCAAGGCGGCGGCGGGTGTTGGCCAGGCCGATGCCGTTGCTACCGGCTAGGTCGGTGGTGGGCGCGGACAGCCGGGTGTTGCGCACCTCCAACACCAGCGTTTCGGGCGTGGGCTGGCACAAGGCCACGGCGATGCGGCTGGTGTGCGAGGCCGCCACGCCGTGTTTGAAGGCGTTTTCGACAAAAGGTAGCAGCAGCATGGGGGCCAGCGGCACGTCTAGCAGGGGCGCGGGTGGAGCAAAAGCCACCATCACCCGGTCAGTGAAGCGCAGTTGCATGAGCGTGATGTAGTCTTGGACAAAAGCCACTTCCTGGCTGAGCAGCGTGGGCCCGGCGGCGGTTTCGTAGAGCACGTAGCGCATCATGCGCGAGAGGCGGTGGATGGCCACGCGCGCCTGCTCGCCATCGAGTAGCGTGAGGGCGTAGATATTGTTGAGGGTATTGAAAAAAAAGTGCGGGTTGATTTGCGCCTTGAGCGAGGCCAGCTCTGAGCCTATGCGCTGCTGCTCCAGCTCCGCGCGGCCCTGGGCCTCGTCCTGCCAACGCCCCACCACCGTGATGCTGGTGCTGATGCCCAGCACCAGCAGCGTGATGAGGGTACCAATGGCATGGAAGCGGTAGGAGCGGCGGGAACCCTGGGACCCGCCGCTGCCCCCCCGCGGGCCGGGGCCCTGGCCCG
>JANPOR010000423.1:0-3836 GCA_031428075.1 Hymenobacter sp.
GTGGGCCCAGGTTCACCAAAATAGCCTTTGAACCCATGCCAAAAGCGGCCTTAGTTTGCTGGCCGGGCTGCAATAAGCCGAAGGAGGTAACGCGCCCGGCTTGCGTTATCTCCTTTATTTCGACTGCCACCGGGCCCACATTATGCGCCTCCACCCGGAAGCCCAACAACTGCTTGCCGCCCAACTCAAACTGTTTGCCGACCTCAATTTTCACCTGCGACCGCAGACCATTGATGCCCGACGACGAGCAGGCCAGCAGCGGCGCGGCGAGAGTAATTAGCGCAATCACTACGGATACGGGTAAGCCACGCAGCAACTTTACCAAGGCGGCGGGGCCGCGCCAGGCAGCCAGGGAGATAGGAAAATTTTTCATAACCGGGAGTACAAATGGGGTTGGTGAAGTGATGCCCCAAAAGTCCCTCGCTCCCACCCCACCCGCGCTCCAACTTACGACTTGGGCCGTCCCAGCGTATGATTTGGGCCGAATGACCTCGCCCGGCGTGCGCCCGGTCAGCTTTTTGAATACCCGGTTGAAGGTGGATTTAGAGTTAAATCCTGACTCTAACGCAATGCCTACCAATGAGTAATGCGCCAGGCGTGGATCTTGCAGCTTGCGCTCGGCCTCGGCCACGCGGTAGCGGTTCACGAAGTCGTTGAAATTCTGCCCGCAGCCCGCATTGATGACGTGCGAGAGCAGCGATGTGTTGGTGCGCAGGCGGTGGGCCAACTCGGCAAGGGTAAGTTCGGGTTCCAGCCAGGGCTGTTGTTCCGCCATAAGTTGCAGCAGCTTCTCGCGCCACGGGTGCAACTCGGGGGCCAGGCCCGGTACAGTAACGGAATGCGGAGCTACGATACCCCCGGCAGAAGCCGCAACAGCAGCGGGATGCGTTGCCACCACAGCGGTTATGGTGCTACGCGCCACCTCAATGCCCAAGTCAGACTTCGGATTACCTACCCGATTTCCCGCCCCAACCGGTGCCATGGCCCCCAACACTTCCGCCCCGGTAGCTAACAAGGTTTTTTCAGCCCCTGTTGCTTCCGGTGCGAAGCGCAAAGGCACCGCAGCGGCAAAATTGGCCTGCAACCCCACAATACTGAGGTAGTAAATCAGGGCACCATTGGCGAAGTAGGCGTACCAGTAGTCGCCGTAGCCCAGCGGCCCAATAGCATCATCCAGCACCTCAAAGCCCAGCCACAGCAGTAGGCCTAGCAAGGCAGCCACCAGCAAGTCGCGCAGCCCCCGAAACCGCAGCCGCGCCGTATCCGAAAAATTGTCGTCGAGGTAGCGCCGATAGCGCCGGAACAAGCGTAGGGTGGCCAGCCCGTAGCCCAGCATTAGGGCGTAGCCTAGCCAATCGGCGGGAGTCTTCAGAAAATCCAGAAAATTGGCCGCCTCGCCTTTGGTGCCAAAGTGGAACGGTAGCGCCTGCCCGTGCAGGGCCCGACTCCAGCCCAGGTCGTAGAGTGCCGCGCCCGCGTACAAACCTGCGAAAAGCAACCCCGGCAATAGATGCAACCAATGCCGCCGTAAGGCAAATTCCTGATTGGTGAGGCTGCGGAAGTACAGGTAAAACACTGGTCCCCAAGCTAACCAAGGCTGCCACGGCACGTAGAACATGAAGGTAGAGTAGCCGTCGTGGCTGTCGTACCAGCCGGCGTAGCCCAGCATCCACTGCGCCACGGATAGCACGTTCAGGAAGAGCAACAGGCCCAGTAGCCCGTCGGGCAGCGTGCCAAAGCGGGCGGCCCGTACCAACAGGTGAAGCGCTAACACCAGCCCGGGCACTACAAATGGCAGCAGTAATGCACTGTGCGCACCAAACTGAAACAGCATAGCGCGAAGCTAATACATCGGGGCTTACGCGCTGGCCCCAGTTACTCGGCGCTTCTTGCGCCATTACCCAGCGCTGAAACACCGGGCAATGGGGCAAGCACACAAGTTCCAGGAAAGAAGTTACGCTACCGCCAGCAGGCCCGCCAGTTCGGCCACGCAATCGGTGAGTTGCTCCCAGGCGGGCAACATAAAATACTGCTCCTGGTAGCGCGTGCCGGTTACTAGCGTTTGCATCACCATAGCCAAATCGAAGGCTAGCCGTGGCGTGAGCTCGTTCATGCAATGATGAATTTCGCCAGCCGACGACAGCAAGCCCGCTCCATAAAGCCGTGGCTGACCCTCGTGTTGCACCATGCCAAACTCGGCCGTGAAGAAGTGCAGCGCCCACAGCCGCTCGCGGGCTGGCGAACCCATCGGCTGCGCCCGATGCGCCTGCCCAAGCATGTGCAGGAAATCAGCTAGGCCCTCGTCCAGCAGCATGGGTACGTGCCCGAATAGGTCGTGGAACAAGTCGGGCTCAGGACTAAAGTCGAAGTCACGCATGGGCCGGATGCGAGTCACGACCGGCAACTGACGCTCGGCCAGCAACTTAAACACCGAACTGGGCCCCAGGGGCTGACCCACCGGCACCAGCCTCCAACCGCTGAGCCGGAACACCTCGGCGCTGAGCGCGGCCAGGTCGGGGATGGCCTCGCGGCGCAGCCCGAGCTGCGCCACGGCCGCCCAAAACGTGGGTACGGCGCGCCGGTGGAGTAGGGCCGTCTGGCGGTCAAACAATACCTTCCAAACCAGCTGGTCTTGGGGAGACTAGCGGGGCGCGCGGGATTGTGTTAACATAACGGGACACTTAGTAAATGAAATAAAAAAAGCCCGACCTCCTTGCGGGATCGGGCTTTATTGGTGCTTATCTAAGAAGGAATGGGTTTCATGTTCCTTGCTTTCATAGTACCGCGTGTGGCCCGACGTTGCCCTGCTTAGGGCAATTAATCATTAGGCGGACGTATTTCGCGGTTTGGAGCTGCATAACTAAAACGAAGATAGAGACTATTCTACAACATTCAAATCTTCCCATCCAATTTTTTTGCCGCGCTTATTCCAGCTCGCCGCGCAGGGCGTACACGCGGCGCAAGTTGCGAACCAAGCGGGCCGATTCGGCGAAGTTCAGGGTCTGCTGGCCATCAGAAGCAGCGGTTTCGGGCGTTTCGTGGGTTTCGTAGAGGATGCCGTCGGCCCCGGCCAGCACGGCGGCCAGGGCCATGGCGGGCACGTAGTCGCGCAGGCCGATGCCGTGGCTGGGGTCGACCACCACGGGCAGGTGAGTTTTTTCTTTCAGAATAGGTACTGCGTTCAAATCCAGCGTGTTGCGACTGGCCGTTTCGAACGTGCGGATACCGCGCTCGCAAAGAATCAGCTTTTCATTACCGCCCGAAAAAACGTATTCAGCCGACGAGAGCAATTCCTCAATCGTGCCCGAGATGCCGCGCTTGATGAGCACCGGTTTGTCGACCCCGCCCAATGCATCGAGCAGGTTATAATTCTGCGTGTTGCGGGCTCCTACCTGAAATACGTCCACAAAGTCGTGCATTTCCTCAACCTGCGACACCTGCATCACTTCGGTCACGATTTTGATGCCCCGCGCCCGCGCCAACTGGTGAAACAAGCGGAGGCCCTCCAGGCCCAGGCCACGAAACGCGTAGGGCGAGGATCGGGGCTTGAACACGCCCCCACGCATCAGGCGCACGCCGTTTTCAAGCAAGTGGTCCATCACCTTTTCCATCTGGGCCTCGCTCTCGATGCTGCACGGGCCGGCGCACAACGCCAAACTGCCTTCGCCAATGGTTACGCCGTCGCCCAAATCGATAATAGTGGGCTTCACGCGCCACTTGCGGCTCACGAGCTGGTAGTCGTCCGACACCTGGTACACGTCGCGCACGCCCGGTAGCTGGCCAATGGTGCGCAAGTCTATTTCGTGCTTGCCGATGGCAATCAGGTAATGCGCATG
>JANPOR010000424.1:0-9019 GCA_031428075.1 Hymenobacter sp.
GAAGCGCGACCACAGCACGTAGGCCATCGGGGCGGCGCCCAGCGGCAAACCGGGGTGGCCCGAGTTGGCCTTCTGCACCATATCTACCGACAGCAGGCGGATGGTACTGACGCTCAGTTCGACAATGGAGACTTTGGGGTAGCTCAAATATTCAGGCGAAAAGTTTTGAAGCACAAAGGAACGCGGCGCGGGCAGTCCGCGCCGCGTTCCTCTACAAATTTTCCGCTAGATGTATTGATTGATGAGGCTTTCCAACCACTCCTGCTTGCCGCTGCGGGGGGCGGGCTCGCCGTGGGCGTGCGCAATCTTGCGCAGGTCCTCCAGCGTCAGGACTCCTTTGGCGAACTCGGCCCCGGGGCCCCCGTCGAACGAGGCGTAGCGTTCCTGGCGGAATTTCTTGTAGGCCGATTTCTGCAAAATTTCATCGCCCACCACCAGGGCCCGGGCAAACGCGTCCATGCCCGAAATATGGGCCACAAAAATGTCTTCCAAATCGGTGGAGTTACGGCGGGTCTTGGCGTCGAAGTTGATGCCGCCGTGGGGGAAGCCGCCGTGCTCGAGGATGATGAGCATCGCCTCGGTCAGCTCGTTGAGGTTGGTGGGGAACTGGTCGGTGTCCCAGCCGTTCTGGTAGTCGCCGCGGTTGGCGTCCATGCTGCCGAGCAGGTTGGCGTCGGCGGCCACCTGCAGCTCGTGCTGAAAGGTGTGGCCGGCCAGCGTGGCGTGGTTCACTTCCAGGTTCAGCATGAAGTCGTTTTCCAGCCCGTGCTCTTTCAGGAAGCCGATCACGGTGGCCGCGTCGAAGTCGTACTGGTGCTTGGTGGGCTCGGCCGGCTTGGGCTCAATGTAGAACTTGCCCGTGAAGCCCTGCTGCCGGGCGTAGTCGCGGGCCATGGTCAGAAAACGGCCCAGGTGGGCCTGCTCGCGCTTCATGTCGGTGTTAAGCAGGGTCATGTAGCCCTCGCGCCCGCCCCAGAACGTGTAGCCCTCCCCGCCCAACGCGATGGTCGCGTCGATGGCGTTTTTCACCTGGGCCCCGGCGTGGGCCACCACCGCGAAGTCGGGGTTGGTGCTGGCCCCGTTCATGTAGCGCGGGTGCGAAAACACGTTGGCCGTGCCCCAGAGCAGCTTCACGCCGCTGGCTTGCTGGTGCTGCTTGGCATAATCCACCACGGTGCTCAGGTTGCGTTCGTACGCGGCCAGCGAGTTGCCTTCCTCCACCAAATCCAGGTCGTGGAAGCAGTAATAAGGCGTGCCGAGCTTGGTGAAAAACTCAAAGGCGGCGTCCATCTTGTCCTTGGCGCGGCCGATGAGGTCGCCCTGCTGGTTCCAGGCAAACTGCTTGGTGCCGGGCCCGAACGGGTCGCCGCCAGTGCCCACGAAGGTGTGCCAGTAGGCCACGGCGAAGCGCAGGTGGTCCTTCATGGTTTTGCCGGCCACCATACGGCCCTCGTCGTACCACTTGAAGGAAAGCGGGTTGTCCGATTCGCGGCCTTCATACTTGATTTTATCGATGCCTTTGAAAAATTCCATGGGATGATTGGGTGAATGAACGAGGAATGCTCGCTAGGTGGAAAGATTGGCCAGCTGTCCGGCCAGCAGGGCCTGCCAGCTGCCGTAGGCCACCCGGTACTGTTCCTGCAGAGCCGGCGTCGGTTCTACAGTGCTGATGCGCTCCAAGCCGTAAAACGCCTCGGCCGGGCCAGCGTAGACGCCTGCCCCGATGCCGGCGCCGCGGGCCGCGCCCTGGGCCGCGTCAGTGCTATATAGCTCCAGCGCCACGTTGCCACAGTTTACAAACGCTTCGCGGAACACCGGGCTTAAAAACATGTTGGCGTGGCCGGCACGCACTTTTTCCACCTGCACGCCCGCGGCCCGCATGATGTCCATCCCGTAGTTCAGGGCGAACACGATGCCTTCCTGAGCGGCGCGCAGCAAATGGACGGGGCCGTGCACGTTGAATTGCAGGCCGTGGAGGCCCCCCGCCGCCGGACGGTTTTCGAGGATGCGCTCGGCCCCGTTGCCGAAGGGCAGAAACCGTAGCCCGTTAGCCCCGACCGGAGCCCTGGCCGCCAGGGCATTCATTTGGTCGTAAGGCAAATTGCCCACGATTTTCCGCAGCCAGCTGTTGAGGCTACCCGTGCCGTTGAGGCACATCAATACGCCGTTTTTGGGCGCTTGCGGCGTGCTGTTAACGTGCACGAAGGCATTGACCCGCGAGCGGGCATCGGCCGTCGCGGTTTCGTTGATGCCGTACACCACGCCGCTAGTACCGGCCGTGGCCGCTACTTCGCCCGCCTGCAGCACGTTGAGCGAGAAGGCATTGTTGGGTTGGTCGCCAGCGCGGTAGCCCAGCGGTGTACCCGCCGTCAGGCCCAGGGCCCCGGCCGCTTCGAGCGTGAGGCGGCCCTGCACCGCGAAGGTGTCGACCACTTCGGGCAGCAAATCGGCGCTGATGCCATAATAATCAAGCAGCTCCTGGGCCAAGGCCTGCCGCCGAAAATTCCAAAGCACACCTTCCGACAGGCCCGAAACTGTGGTCTGCATCTGGCCGGTGAGCCGATAGGCGAGGTAATCACCGGGCAGCAGCAGCTTATAAATTTGGGCATAAATCGCGGGCTCGTTTTCCTGCACCCACTTCAGCTTCGACGCGGTAAAGTTACCCGGCGAGTTCAGGAAATTCTGCAGGCAAAATTCCTCGCCCAAATCAGCAAATGCCTGGTTGCCAATGTCCACGGCGCGGCTATCGCACCAGATAATGGCCGGGCGCAGCACGCAGCCGGCCTTGTCGAGTAGCACCAGGCCATGCATTTGGTAGGTGATGCCGATGGCCGCCACCAAGCCGCTGTCGAAGCCGTACGCGGCCTTGAGCTGCGCGGTGGCATTCACCACTTCCTGCCACCAGCACTCGGGGCCCTGCTCTGCCCAGCCGGGCCGGGGCACGTCGATTTTCATCTCCGCATGGGGCGAAGTGGCGGCGGCCACGCAGCGCCCGGTGGTAATGTCGAGCAGCGAGACTTTGATTGACGAGCTGCCGAGGTCGTAGCCGAGCAAATATTTCATGATGCAAAAGAATGCCTGCGGGCCGCACCGGGACTGATAAAAAACGGCAGAAGCTTGCTCCGACCACCACCTTTTCGTGGGCTTTCTGCCTGCGGTCGTTCCCAACCTGGTTCGAAATGAGAGCGTACAGCGTCAGTCGTCGTCTTTGCGCTTAGGCGTGGGCCGCAGGAAAGCCCCGCGCCGGGGAGCCGGCACAGCGGCGTTTTCGCCCTTCACGGCCTTCCAGACCACTTCGGTGAGGTCGCGGTCGGGGGCCGCGTCTTCGCGGGCCAAGTTGAACTTGGCCGAGCGCTCGGCGCTACGATTCCAAGCGGTGTTGCGGGCATCTAGGGGCACGCGGGCGGCCTTGGCTCGGTACGGCGCTGCGTTGAGGGCCCCCTGGAAGCAGCCGAAGAGCGGGAGCGCAGCGGCATCGTACTGGCTCATGGGGGGCAGGCCGAGGATGAGCTCCATCGTGCGCAGCACGCCGGCGGTGGTGTAGAGGCTGTGGTTGGCGGTCCCGCGCCGGGTGTAGGGGCTGATGACGAAGGCCGGCGAACGGTGGGCATCCACGTGGTCGGGGCCGTTCTGGGCGTCGTCTTCGAGTACGAAAACGACGGATTCTTTCCAGATGCTGCTCTGGGAAAGGTGTTCCACGAGCTGGCCCAAGGCCAGGTCGTTGTCGGCCACGGCGGCCACGGGCGTGATTTTGCCCAGCTGCTGGCCGCTGGTGTGGTCGTTGCTGAGTCGGATGGTGCTGAGCTGCGGCACAGCCCCCCGGGCCAGGAGCGAATCAAAGTCCTGTTGCCAGATGCGCACCCGCTCCACGTCTTTTATACTCGTGTCGAACCCCGGCGATTTCGGGCAAATATGCCCTTCCAGCGATTTGAGAGGGGTTTTTCCGTTCTCGGCAAACTCCCCGTAGCTGCGGTAGCTCATGCCAGCGCGCTGGCAGTAGTCCCAGATGAAGCCGTCGCGGGGGTAGGCCACTTTGCGGGTGCCTTCGAAGTCGTAGTTACCGCCGCGTCCGCCGTAGCTGGTGGGCCAGGTCTTCTCTACGAAGTCGGTGGCGTAAGCTGCGGTGCTCCAGTTGTGGCCGTCGGCGCTCACCTCGGCGTTCACATAAAAGTTGTCGAGCAGCACAAACTCACGGGCCAGGGCGTGGTGGTTAGGCGTCACCCGTTCCGGGAAGATGCAGAGCGTGGAATCACCGTTGCCCTGCGGCATGTCGCCGAGCATCTGGTCGTAGGTACGGTTTTCCTTGATGATATAGAAGACGTGCTTGATGGGCGAGGCCGCGCCCGCGCGGCGCGGAACGGGGTTACCGGCTTCGCCCAGGGCCTCCTTGACCAAGGCCGGCGTGAAGGGCGTGTTGGCGTACACCTGCCGCGAGTAGGCCTTCAGCCGGGCCACATCGGGCACGGCGATGAACGAAAGCGTACCCTTGAACAGGCCCCCGATGTACTGCTCCCGGCCGGCCGTGATGCCCTTCTGGTAGCCGCTGTTGTCGGTGCGCTTGACGGGCTGGGGCCCCCTGGGGTTGGGCAGCGACGAGAAGCCTTTACCATTGGCCACCAAGATATTGCTACCCAGCGTGCGCACACAGGTGGGGTACCAGCCGGTGGGAATGAAGCCCTTCGACGCACTTTTGCCCGGCGTTGCCACGTCGAACACGGCCAGGCAGTTATTGTCGGCGTTGGCGATATAAAGCGTTTTCTCGTCGGCCGACAGCGCCAGGCCGTTGGGCGTCGAGCCAGTGAGCTTCGTGGGGTACAGGACCGTGGAAATAGTTTCGAGCACCTTCCACCCTTTCGCGTCCACCACCGACACGGAGTTGTCGTTGGCATTGGCCACGAACACGTAGCGCCCGCTGCGGCTCTGAATCAACTCGTTGGGGTGGCTTTCGGTGGCCAGGCGCTTGATAATCAGGCCGGTGCGGGTGTCATAGGCCAGCAACTCGTCATGGCCCCAGAGCGTGACGTAAAGCGTGTTGCCGCCCGGGGCCAGCAGACAGCCGTAGGCCTCGTGGCCCAAGTCGAGCCGGCTAATCGTGTGCTTGGTTTTGAGGTCGAGCACGTACAACGCGTTGTCCTCCTTGGTGACGGTGTAAAGACGCTGCCGAACCGCGTCCACGGCCAAGCCGGCGGGACTGATTTTCTCCGCGGGCCAAGGCTTGCCCAGGCGCAGCGTATCGGGGGTCCCCAAGCGGCGGCCGGCCACCGGGTAGACCAGGATAATGTTGTCGTTGCCTCCCGACACGTATAACTTATCGGATGCCGCGCTGAATGCCAAGCCGTACCATGACTTGCCGATGGGCTTTTCGTCAAGCACTTTTTTTGCAACTGGGTCAATCAGCTGCACCGTTTGCGTGCTCTGGCCGTTGTTGGTGACGGCCAGCAATTTGCCCGAGGCCGACAGCTGCATGTTCAGCGGCAAATCGCCGAGGGGCAGCGCAAGGGCCCCAGCCGGCGTGAGCGACCAACCGTTGGGCAGCAGGATTTTGGCGGCCTTGGGGTCATCGGTGGGCGCTTGAGCGGCGGCCGGGCGGACGACCAGCAGGCCAAGCGCGGCGGACAAGGCAAAGGTGAGTTTCATACGGAGACGAAGGGATACAGCGAACTGGAATTCAACCAGCATACGCCCAACCAGGGTGCAAAGGTCTGTTTCTGACCGTGACGGCAATATTAACTTTTGGGTAGAAAAAGGAAATCCTCCGGCCTCCCGTCGGCACGGTCGGTGTTTAAACCGTTGCCAACCGAATATGCGCAATAAATCTCCACCACAAGGTTACGTTGTGAGTTGCCAGGCCCGTACGCATGATGTGTTGGTAAGAGCGTGTAGGGAAAATCCTCAGAACATCATGCTGAGCTTATCAAAGCATCTCTCCCGCAGCAGTAAACATGCTTCGACAAGCTCAGCATGACCGTTATGTGGTTTTCTATCGGCTTTCCCTACACGCTCTAAGCGGCGCTGTCGGCCTCGGCAGCGACGCATTTTTTTGACTTACTGGCACAATTTCGAAGGAGGCAAACGGGTACGTTTTGCAATTTCCTTAGAAATATTTATCTATCTTCTCGGGCAACCTTTCTGCGAAGGCCTGCGAGTTACCTGGCAATTACTATCGTTTGCGCCGTGCCTCAGTCCGAGCCCGAATTCGACTTACTTCAGGCCTTGTTGGCCGGGTGCCGGCGCGCGGACCGCGCGACGCAGCGCCGGCTCTACAACTTGTATTACGGCTACGCATTTAGCATCTGCCTGCGCTATACCCACCAGCACGACGAAGCCGTGGAAGTTGTCAACGACGGCTTTTTGAAAGTGTTTCAGAGCCTCGACCGCTTCGATTCCGCCCGCTATGAGCTCACCCGCTCGTTTCGGGGGTGGCTGAAGAAAATCATGGTTTGCACGGCCATCGACCATTTCCGGGCCCACGAGAAGCACTCTTTTCTGGACGACCCGCTGGCCGCCGGCCACGAGCACGCCGACACCAGCAGCACCCCACTCGACGCCTTGGCCTACGCCGACCTGCTGGGCTTGGTGCAGCGGCTGCCGCCGGCCTACCGCACGGTTTTCAACCTTTTTGCCATCGACGGTTACACGCACGAAGAAATTGCCCAGCACTTGGGCACCACGGTGGGCACGTCCAAGTCTAACCTGTCGAAAGCCCGGGCCCACCTCCAGCAATTTTTAAAAAAAACTAGCCATCATGCCTACGCCGCCAACGCCGGATGAGGAGTTCGACGCCCACTTTCGCCAGAGCCTGGAGAACTACCCCGAGCTGTCGGCCGACCCGGCCGCATGGCACAGCTTGGACGCCCAACTCGACGCCGAAATGGAGCACCGCCTCTTGCGCCAACGGGTACTGGGCGGGTTTGGGGGCGAAGTGCTGGCGGTACTCCTCGCATTGGGTCTGGGGCTGTGGTGGGCTGCTCCCGCCCCGCCCAGGGGCCCCGTTTCCGTAGCATCGTCAGAAAGACCAACGACTACCCCTGCCGACCGGCCCCGCGCAACAACGGCCCCGGCGGCAACAAAAAACCTAGCTGCAACGACGGTGAAAATCGAACCCACATCGGCCCCGGGCACACCGCTGACTGCGGAGTCGAGTGGGCGCCCGGCGGCGCTCGGCAATCGTTCGCCGCCCAATAAAACCATCGTGCTGCCGCAGGTAAACGAGCCGACAGCAGGCGCGTACCGGAAGAAGTCCGGTCCGCTTTGGGCGGCAGCGCTGATCAAGACGAGCCCCGGTGCGCGACCGAGCACGCCTTGGCTCAACCACGAGTCGCCGCTTGGCCTGATTGCTAAAACCCCCGGCTGGGAGTTACCGGCCAACGGCACGGCGACATCCCGACGGCCCCTCGACGAAACCGCAACCGGGCGCACACAAACAGGCGGCGGAAAGGCGTCGACGGCCGCCGCCCCGGGCGTAGAAGTGGCCGCATCAAGCGCGGCGCGGCCGGAGCCAGTGGACCCGCTCACGATGGCCAAGGGCTCCGGCCGCGCGGTGCCGGCGTTAGTGCCGCTCCCGGCTCCGCTGGCACCAGTGGCGCTGGCTTTCGTCCACCCAACCGACCCACTGCCCGCGCCGAAGACCCGGCTGGCCGGGGCTTACCGGCTGCAGTTGGGGCTGGTGGGGGCCCTGGAATTGAGCAGCGTGCGCACCGGGCCCCTAACCGGCCCTGGCGGCGACCTGGGCTTGCATCTGGAGTACCGGCTGGCCCCGCGCTGGCACTTGGGCACGGGCTACCTGCAAGCCATCAAGCGTTACGTAGCCAGCGGCTCCGATTACCACCCGCCGGCCAAGTACTGGACCAACTATCTCGTCGTCAACGAAGTGTGGGCAAAATGCCGGGTAGTAGACATTCCCCTCAACTTGCGCTACGACCTGTGGCAGGGCCCCACCGCCCAGGTGTTTGTGAGCACGGGGCTGTCGTCGCTGCTGATGCGCCGCGAACGCTACACCTACGATTACGACGTGGCCGGGCAGCCCAAGGCGGTAACCTGGGAACTACGCAACGGCTCCACCCACGTGCTCCAAATTCTTAACCTGTCGGCCGGCTACGAGCGGACCCTGGGTGGGCGCTGGACGGCGCAGGCTGAGCCATTTGTGAAGCTGCCGCTCGGGGGCGTGGGCTTCGGGGCCGTTCGGCTCAGCAGCGCGGGGATGTTTTTCTCACTTAAATACGGCCTGCTGCCGATGCCCGCGCCCCCGGTGGCACAGTAGGCCCCCTTTTTTTTCAGTTCTGAGGCTCCGGCTAAGGCGGTGGCCGGCTTGGTCCACCACAGAAGGACCATCAATCACCTGATATAAACCTTCTTTTTATGTGCAGGATTTTCCTTCAGTTTTCCGCGCTGCCCTTAGTGGGGTCCGCCGTGGCCTTACTGGTCCTGGCTTCGGGGTGCAGCTACTCGCACGGCCCCGAGCCCGGCCCATGCGGCGACCTTACCCCCACTACTTACGCGGCAGTGATATCACCCCTTTTCGACGCCCATTGCCGCGAGTGCCACGGCGCCAATGTCTATAAGACCCTAGGCGGCGGCAACGACTACAGCACTTACCAAGGCATCAAAAGCCAGTCGGCGAACCTCATTTTAGGCTGCGTCCGCCACGACCCCGGCTACGACCCCATGCCCAAGAGCGGCGCCCAGCTTTCGACCTGCGACATCGCCCACCTTCAGGCCTGGATCGACGCTGGCCAGCTCAACAACTAGGCGTAGGCCGCTGATTTTTTCCACTTAGCCTTTCCTGCTCATGAAAAAGCTCCCATTCCTAGCGCCGGTTTTAGCCTTGATGCTGCTCCTGGTAGCTTCCCGCCCCGGCTGGGCGCAGGGCAAGTACCTGACCAAGGCGGGCCGGATCAGCTTCTTTTCGACCAGCATCATCGAGGATATCGAGGCCCGTAACACTGCCGTGGCCGCCGTGCTCGACCTGGGCACCGGCCAGCTAGCCTTCGCCGTGCCCGTCAAGGAGTTTGTCTTCAAG
>JANPOR010000425.1:0-1790 GCA_031428075.1 Hymenobacter sp.
CTTGGGCAAGTCCTTGCCAATGGTTTCCTTGATAACGCGGGGCCCGGCAAAGCCGATGAGCGCGCCGGGCTCGGCAATGTTGAAATCGCCCAGCATGGCAAACGAGGCCGTAACCCCGCCTGTGGTGGGATCGGTCAGCAAGCTTACGTAGGGCACCCCGGCTGCGGAGAGCAACGCCAGCTTAGCCGAGGTTTTAGCCATCTGCATCAGCGAGTAGCCGGCTTCCATCATGCGGGCTCCGCCGGAGCGCGAAATCATAAGGAATGGCGTGCGATGCTGACGGGCGTAGTCGATGGCGCGCGCGATTTTTTCGCCTACTACCGAGCCCATCGAGCCACCGATGAACTTGAAATCCATGGCCGCTACCACCAGCGGTTGACCAGCGCTTAGGCCGTGGGCGGTGCGCACGGCATCTTTCAGGCCGGTGTTGCGCTCGATGGCGGCCACGCGCTGCGAGTAGGCTTTGGTATCGACGAAACGCAGGGGGTCGCCGGACGTAAGGTCAGCATCGAGCTCGGTAAACGCGCCCTGGTCAAACAGAAAATCGAAGTAGTCGGCCGCGTCGATGCGGTCGTGGTGGTTGCAGTTGCTGCACACGTACAGCAGGCGCTTGTGCTCGGCCATAGTGGCCACCGTTTTGCACTCGGGGCACTTGTACCAGAGGCCATCAGGGGTTTCCTTTTTCTGGTCGGTGGGAGTGACGATGCCCTTTTCTACGCGCTTGAACCAGGCCATATGATTTGCTTTTAGCTGTTAGCGAATGGCTATTAGCTTTGTTTTTAAGAGGAAGCGGCCCATTTCGAACGGGCGGCGGAGGATAAAAACCTGGGGTCAAAGATAAGCGACAACCAACCGCATGCCGCTACGGCCGACTTGCAACCGCTGAAACGCCTTCCGGGATACCCGTCCGGCGACCAACTGGCGCAGGCTGACCGCTGGGCGCTACCTTGCCGGGCCAACGCGGCCGGGCAGGCCAGCCGCCGATGGCCTTGTTTTTCCGTGTTGTTCCCCGTGCGAATCTTCTCCCCCGCCCTGCTGGGCCTGGCCCTGCTGGCCGCCCCCACCCTCACCGGCTGCGTGGCTGCCCGCAAATACCAAGACCTGAGCGCCCGCCAAAAAGCCGACGCCGATGGCAAAGCCGCCGCCGAGCGCCAGCTGCAAGCCACCACCGGCCAGCTGCAAAAAGCCTCCGACGAGCTGGCCCAGCTACGCCTCACCCAGAAACGCCTCATCACCGACTCGGCCGAAACCGGCGCGGCCTACCGCAAAACCCGCGGCCTCTACAACGATCTGAATACCAGCTATGACAAGCTACTCAAAAACAGCGACCGCGAGCTAGCCAGCAAGTCTTCCGACTACAACAAGGTGGCCAAAGACCTGGCCCGCCGCGAAGCCGAGCTGGGCGAGCTCGACACTAACCTGCAAAAAAGCAAGACCGATAACGACCGCCTCGCCGCCGACCTGAAAACCCGCGAAGCCCGCCTCACCGAGCTCACCAAAGCCCTGGCCGACAAAGATAAAGCCGTGGCCGACCTGAAAGCCCGCGTGAGCAAGGCCTTGCTCGGCTTCAGCGGCAGCGATTTGCAGGTGAAGCTTAAGGGCGGCAAGGTGTACGTGTCGCTTTCCGAGCAACTGCTCTTCAAGTCGGGCTCGGCCAAGGTGGACCCCAAGGGCCAGGCCGCCCTGAAAACCCTGGCCACCGTGCTGCAAGAGCAGCCCGACGTGAACGTGGTAGTGGAAGGCCACACCGACACCGTGCCCATCAAAGGTGTGGTGAACGGCGCCAAGGA
>JANPOR010000426.1:0-2902 GCA_031428075.1 Hymenobacter sp.
GCTGGGTGCTGAAGGCCGGCCGGCGGCTGCACTTCTGCGAAGCGGAGGTATGGTGCGACGGAAAACTGGTAGTCAAGGCCTCGGCCACCATGGCGGTGATTGAGCCGGCATAAGATTTACTCCCTTCTAAAATTGAATGATGAAGCTTATTCTGCTCGTTTTTGTCAAGCGTAAAAAAGGCTTATTCATGATGTTAGACCTTCGGCCTTATTACAGAGTAAAAGTTTCGGCTAACTAATTCATGCTCTCCGTTCGCTATCCGTCCGTCCGCGACTTTTTTCCCTACGAGCCCACCGACGACCAGGCCCTGCTTTTTGCCAAGCTCGACGAGTTTTTGCGCGACCAATTGCCTGGTCGAAAAGTATTTGTGCTGCGGGGCTACGCGGGCACCGGCAAAACCACCGTCGTCAGCGCCCTGGTGCAGTGGCTGCACCAGTTGCAGCGCAAGTACACGCTGATGGCCCCCACGGGACGGGCGGCGAAGGTGATGGCCGCCTACGCGGGCGTGCCGGCCGGCACCATCCACAAGAAAATCTACCGCCAAACCTCTGGGGCCCCCGCCGAGCGGCTCAGCTTCCAGCGGCAGCCCAACCGCACCGAGCAGATGCTCTACATCGTGGACGAGGCCTCGATGATCTCCGACGAAAAGGCATTTGGCGAGACCGGGCTGCTGGACGACCTGATGAACTTCGTTTTTGAGAAATCGACCAACAAGTTGCTGCTGATCGGCGACACGGCGCAGCTGCCGCCGGTGGGCCAGCTTTTGAGCCCAGCCCTTGACCCCGAGGGACTGGCCCACCGCTTCCGCGCCCAGGTCGACACCGTGGAGTTGCGCCAGGTGATGCGCCAGGCCCTGAACTCGGGCATCTTGGTGAACGCTACTGAACTGCGCGAAGAGTTGCGCCAGGAGCACCCCAACATTCAACTGCACACCCAGGGCTTCCGCGACATCTTCAAGATGGGCGCCGACAAGCTGGAAGATGGCCTGCGCTGGGCCTACCGCGAGTTTGGGCACGAAAACACCACCATCATTTGTCGCTCCAACCGTAACGCTAATCAGTACAACCAGCTCATCCGGCGCGCTTTATTTGATGCCGAAGAGGAGATTGAAGGCGGCGACTACCTGATGGTGGTGCGCAACAACTACTATTGGCTCGAAAAGGACTCCGACATCGGCTTCTTGGCCAACGGCGATTTCCTGCAAATCAGCAAGGTGATGCGGCGCGAGGAGATGTACGGCTTCCACTTTGCCCAGGCGCGGGTGCGGCTGGTGGATTACCCCGACGAGCCGGAATTGGAAATCAAGCTGCTGCTCGACACGCTCCACACCGAAAGCCCGGCCCTGCCCGCCGACCGTAACAACGAGCTGTACCAAGCCGTAGCCGCCGACTACGCCCACCTTAAAACCAAGGCCGAACGCTACAAAGAAATGCGCAAGGACCCGTACCTGAACGCGTTGCAGGTTAAATTTGCCTACGCCCTCACCTGCCACAAGGCGCAGGGTGGGCAGTGGCAGGCCGTGTTCGTCGACCACGGCTTTCTCAAGCCCGACGAGCCGCTGGCTGGCGAGTTCGCACGTTGGCTGTACACGGCCATCACGCGGGCTTCGGAGCGACTATTTTTGCTTAACTTCCAGCAGCGGCTGATGGGCGACCCGCCGGCGGAAGACTGAGGACGGGTGCGGAAAGGGATATCGTTTGGTAAGAATATTGATTCGAGGAAATGTAGGCCCTGAACGTAGCTTGCGGGATCGTGCTCATCCCTCTTCTTTCCTCCTTTCTTTATGCAAAAAAATACTTGCCCCGATACTATTGTTCGTGCTGGGCGCGGCGCAATTAGCCGCGGCTCAAACTCGCGAAATTTACACAAACCCCAAATTCCGGGACTTGGCCAAAAATCACAAGATGCTGGCCGTGCTGCCCTTCGCCGTGGAGTTGCAGCTGCGCCCCAACTGGGTGACCAAAAACGGGGGCTCTGAAGGCGTGGCCCGTCTCGAAGCCCGCGAGAAGGCCTCAGCGTGCAAAGCGCCCTGCAACCGTACTTCCTTAAGCGCAAGACCGAAAACGACCTGACGGTTGATATCCAAGACGCGGCTCGCACCAACGCCCTGCTGGCCCAGAAGGGCGTGACGCTGGCCACCGTGGCTACGTTTACGCCCGAGCAGCTGGCGGGGCTGCTCGGCGTCGACAGCATTATTCCGGGCCTCCTCGTTAGTAGCTAGCCCATATCGGGCGGCGCAGCCGTGGCCATGACGATGCTCGTCGGCTTCTCCACACCCGCCAATACGGGCAAGCTGGCCATCACCATCAATGACGGCAAAACCGGTGAGCTGCTCTGGAAATACGATAAAAGCCTTTCGTGTGGGCTGGGCTCCGATACCAACTCCATCGTGACGACCATCATGTGGAAGGCGTCGCGGTAGTTTCTAATACTCCAAGGAATTTAAGGGCTAGGGCTGCTGTTGATGCCGTGCGCGGACATACGGCGGCGGTTTTTGCGTCCGGCCGCGAGCTTTGGCCACAGATTTGCCAAGCTGGCAGAAACCACTAAATTTGCCATCTCTCAATTTCCCAACTTGTAACTCTTGAAATTATGAAAAAAGTGCTTTTGCTCGCCTTGGGCCTCGCCGCCGGTACTTACAACGCCCGCGCCCAGGCCGTACAGCCCGCTAACGCCACCGCAAAAGTAGCCGGGTCAGCCATCACGTTTGAAGAGTCGAAGTACGACTTCGGATCCGTGGCACAGGGCGGCATGGTCGACCACGTATTCAAGTTTAAGAATACTGGCACCCAGCCGCTTATCATTTCTAACATCGGCGTGAGCTGCGGCTGCACCACCCCCGAGTACACCAAAGATCCCGTGCTGCCCGGCAAAACCGGCAGCATCGCCGCCCACTTCAACT
>JANPOR010000427.1:0-8141 GCA_031428075.1 Hymenobacter sp.
CCTCTTGTTCGCCCAAGACAAGGACGGCGACGAGAATTTTAACATTTACGCCGTGGACCCGGCCGGGGCCCTGCCCGCCGGCCAAGCCGTGCCCACCGCTCGCGACCTCACCGGGCTGAAGGGCGTGCGGGTGCAGATTTATCGCGTGCCCCTCACCGACCCTAACACGATCTACATTGGCCTCAATGACCGCGACAAGGCTTGGCACGACCTCTATAAACTCAATTTGACCACCGGCGAAAAAACCCTGGTGCGCCAGAATACCGACCGCCTCGACGCGTGGGTTTTCGATTGGAACGACCAGCTGCGGCTGGCTTCGCGCTCTAACCCCGACGGCAGCACCGAGTGGCTGCGGGTGGAAGGCGATAAGCTGACGCCGTTCTACAAAACCTCGATTGACGAGCAGAGCTACGTGGCCGGCTACGCCAAAGACAACCGCCGGGTGTACCTCGTCACGAACCAGGGCCCCGGCCGTAACCTGTCCGAAATTGTGCTGCTCGACCCCGCCACCAGCAAAGAAGAGCCTTACCAAGCCGACCCACTGAAGCGCGTGGACGTGAACGAGTTGAACCTGTCGGAGCGCACGCACGAGCCGCTGTACGTGAGCTTCGAGGACGACCGGATGCGCCGGGTGTGGAAAGACCCGGCCTTCGCGCAGGATTTCAAAACCGCCAGCGCCCAGCTGCCCGGCCTCGACGTGTATCCGGTATCGAACACCACCGACGAGCGCCGGTGGCTGCTCTCGGCCAGCGGGGCCACCCAGCCCGCCGTGGTGTACCTCTTCGACCGCCAAACCAAGCAGCTCACCAAGCAGTACGAAACCCGGCCCCAGCTGCACCCCGCCGACTTGGCCGAGACGAAAATGGTGCGCTACAAATCGTCGGACGGACTGGAAATTCCAGCTTACCTGACCTTGCCCAAAGGTGTGGCGGCCAAAAACCTGCCCGTCGTTATTTTTCCCCACGGGGGGCCCTGGAGCCGCGACACGTACGGCTTCAACGCCTACCAGCAGTTTTTGGCCAACCGGGGCTACGCCGTGCTTTCGCCCAATTTCCGCGCTAGCACCGGCTACGGCAAGAAATTCCTGGAGGCCGGCAACAACGAGTGGGGCCAGAAAATGCAGGACGACCTGACTTGGGGCGTGAAATACTTGGTAGCCCAAGACATTGCTGATCCCAAGCGGGTGGGCATCATGGGCGGCTCGTACGGCGGTTACGCCACGCTAGCAGGCGTCGCCTTCACCCCCGATGTGTACGCGGCTGCCGTGGCCATCGTGGCACCGTCCAACCTGATGACGCTGCTCAATTCCATCCCGCCCTACTGGGAGGCGGGCCGCAAGCAGATGTACGCCCGCATGGGCGACCCTGGCACCGAGGCCGGCAAAGCGCAGCTGTTGCGGCAGTCGCCGCTCACCTCGGCCGCGAAAATCAAAACGCCGCTCATGGTGGTGCAGGGGGCCAACGACCCGCGTGTGCACAAGGCCGAAGCCGACCAGATAGTGGTGGCCCTGCGCGACCGCAACTACCCCGTGCAATACCTCTGCGCCCCCGACGAAGGCCACGGCTTTGCCCGCCCCGTGAACAACATGGCGATGTTTGCCGCGGCCGAAAAATTCCTGGCTCAGTACCTGCACGGCCGCTACCAGGCCAGCATGACGCCCGCCGTGACCCAGCGCTTGGCCGAAATCACGGTGGACCCCAAAACGGTGGTGATGGCCTCGCCAGCGACGGCAGTCAAATAGTCAGGGCCCTACTCCAACTCAGTGGCCGGGTTCCAGAACCGCTTTTCGAATTCCACGACCGTGGCGTTTTCCACGCGCACGCCTTCGACTTCCAGGGCCTCTTGCATAGCTGTGGGCGTGGCGAAATGCAGCCGCCCGCTGAGCTGGCCCAGGCGGTTGACGACGCGCTGGGCGGGCACGGTAGCGTCGGTGTGGGCGGCGAGCAGGGCGTAGCCCACGGTGCGAGCCCCATGGGCAGCCCCGAGGTAGTGGGCGATGGCCCCGTAAGTCGTTACACGGCCGGGCGGCACGAGGCGCACCACCTCGTACACATCGGCGAAAAAATTGCGTTCCGGGGTGGGGGTGGCGGGCGGAGAAGTGGACGTTTTCATGGGTTGAAAGTAGGAAAAGAAACGCGGGCACGGCTCACCATGCAACCTCGACAAAAGCCCTCTGTCATTGCTCTTTGCTGAACCCAAACAGCGCCCGGCCTGTTGACCAAAGTCTGGTTTTCTGCCCGTTTCATTTTTTCTTCTATGCGTTTTCTGACTTCGGTACGACCAGTCTTGGCCTACGGAATCCTGGCTCTCCTGGCCGCCTGCCATTCCCAAACCGATACAAAAGGCGGAAAAGACGCTAAGAAAGATACTGGACCACCCATCGTGGACGTGCTCGTGGCCCGGCCCTCGTCGGTGAGCGACTCCGTTGAAGCCAACGGCGCCGTGGTGGCCAACGACTACGTGGAGCTGCACCCGGAGGTGAGCGGCCGCCTCACAGCCCTGACCGTTGCTGAGGGTCAACGCGTGGCCAAGGGCACCGTCATTGCCCGCATCAACGACGCCGACCTTCAGGCTCAACTTACTAAAACTAATGCCCTGCTGCAAGTATCGCAGCTTTCGGTGAAGCGCCTGCAACAGCTCCTGTCCATTCAGGGCGTGAACCAAGCCGACTACGACCTGGCCGTGAGCCAGGTGAAAAGCAGCCAGGCCGACGCGGCTTACACCAAGGCCCTGCTGGCCAAAACCGTGCTCCGGGCTCCCTTCGCCGGGGTGCTGGGCCTGCGCCAGGTGAGCCCCGGGGCCTACGTGACGCCCGCCACGGTGGTGGCCACCCTGCAGCAAGACAGCAAGCTAAAGGTTGACTTCACCCTGCCCGAAAACTACAACTCGCTCGTGCGGCCCGGGTCCGTGGTGCGCGTGCGCCTCGACGGCAACCCGCCGCGCCGCTACGCCGCCACCGTGGTGGCCCAAGAAAGCCAAGTGAACCAGACCACGCGCAACCTGACCGTGCGGGCCCTGTTGCCCGTCGGCGCGCAGGCCAGCCCCGGCAGCTTTGCCCGCGTGAGCGTCAGCACCGGTGCCGCGCGGCGCAGCGTGCTGCTGCCTACCAACGCCATCTTGCCCGGCGACCAGTCGGACCAGGTAGTGCTCGTAAAACACGGCAGGGCCCTGCCGATCAACGTACAAACCGGCAACCGCCAAAACGACCAGATTGCCGTTATCAAAGGCCTGAACGCTGGCGACTCGGTGGTGGTGAACGGCGTGCTATTCGCCCAGGCGGGCAAGCCGGTGAAAGTGCGAAAGGTCAATTAGAATACACTGGTCGTTGCGCTCGCAACGACCGGCGATTATCAACGAGCTATTGACAACATGAACATTTCCAAGCTTTCCCTGAATCGGCCCGTGCTGGCGACGGTGTTCAACCTGCTGCTGATTGTGTTCGGGGCGGTGGGCTTCTCGTTTCTGGCGCTGCGCGACTACCCGGCCATCGACCCGCCGATCATCAGCGTAAACACGAGCTACACCGGGGCCAACGCCGACGTGATTGAAAACCAGATTACGGAGCCGCTGGAGAAGCAAATCAATGGCATTCCTGGCATCCGGTCCATCACTTCATCGAGTTCGCTGGGGTCGAGCAACATCACTGTGGAGTTTAACCTTGATGTGAACTTGGAGGCCGCCGCTTCTGACGTGCGCGACAAGGTGGGCCAGGGCGTGCGCTCCCTACCGCAGGACATCGACGCGCCACCGGTGGTGTCCAAGTCCGACGCCAACTCCGACAACATCCTCGTGCTGGCCGTGCAGAGCCGCAGCAAAAACCTGCTAGATTTGAGCGACTACGCCGAGAATAACCTGCAGCAGCGCTTCCAGACTATCAACGGGGTGTCGGCGGTGAACATCTTTGGGCAGAAGCGCTTCGCCATGCGCCTGTGGCTGCAGCCCGAAAAGATGGACGCCTACCACGTCTCGTTCACCGACGTGCAAAACGCCCTCAATGCCGAAAACGTGGAGGTGCCGGCCGGCAAAATCTACGGCGGCAAAACCGAGCTGACCATCCGCACGATGGCCCGCTTCACTACCGAAGACCAGTTCCGCAACCTCATTCTGCGGGAAGACGCCGGCGGCATCGTGCGCCTCGGCGACGTAGCCCGCGTGGTGCTGGGCCCCGAGAACTACGAGCAGAGCTGGAAGGTAAACGGGTCCTACGCCGTTGGCCTGGCCATCGTGCCCCAGCCGGGAGCCAACTATGTGCAGATTGCCAACGAGTTCTACAAGCGCCTGGCCCAGGTGCAGAAGGAAAATAAGGCCGACATCCAGTTGCGTGTAATCGTTGATAACACGCTCATTGTTAAGCAGTCCATCAACGAAGTAATTGAGACCCTGCTCATTTCGTTCGGGCTGGTGGTGCTCGTAATTTTCTTCTTCTTCCGCAACTGGCTCATCGCTCTGCGCCCACTCATCGACATCCCCATCTCGCTGGTAGCCACGTTTTTCGTGATTTACCTGGCGGGCTTCACCATCAACATCCTCACGCTGCTGGGCATCGTACTGGCCACGGGCCTGGTGGTGGACGATGGCATCGTGGTGACGGAGAACATCTTCCGCAAGCTCGAAGAAGGCCTGAGCATCCGCAAGGCGGCCATGGAGGGCAGCAAAGAGATTTTCTTCGCCGTTATCTCCACCTCGCTCACGCTGGCGGTGGTGTTCCTGCCGGTGATTTTTCTGCAAGGCTTCACCGGACGGCTGTTCCGCGAATTTGGGGTGGTGGTGGCCAGCGCGGTGCTGATTTCGGCCTTCGTCTCGCTCACCATCACGCCGGTGCTGAACGTAGTGCTGCACCGCGAAGGCAGCGGCCACGGCTGGCTCTACGACAAAACCGAGCCTTTCTTCACGGGCATGGAAAGCGGCTACGGGCGGCTGGTGGGCGGCTTTTTGCGGGTACGGGGCCTAGCCTGGGTGATTGTGGCGGTATGCGGGGGCCTCATTTGGCTGGTGGGCCGGCAGCTGCCCACCGAGTTGGCCCCGCTCGAAGACCGCAGCAGCCTGCGCCTGTCGCTGACCGGGCCCGAGGGCACAAGCTTCGGGGCCATGCAAAGAACCACCAACCGGGTGGCGGAATTTATGAACGATTCCATCCCGGAGCAGGATTTCGGGTTTTCCGTGACGCCTGGCTTTGGCGGGGGGAACGGGGTGAACACCGGGCTAGTGCGCGTCGGGCTGGTGCCGCCCGGCGAGCGCAAACGCTCGCAGCAGGACATCGCCAAATACATCAACAAAGTAATCCCACGCTTCAACGACGCCCGTATTTTTGTGGTGCAGGAGCAGACCATTGCCGTGGGCTCGGGGAAGAACAGCCTGCCGGTGCAATTCGTGCTGCAAAACGTGGATTTGGCTAAAATTCGGCAGGCACTACCCAAGTTCCTGGCGGCGGCTCGTCAAGACCCCACGTTCCAGAACGTGGACGCCAACCTCAAGTTCAACAAGCCCGAGGTACAACTCACCTTTGACCGTTTGAAAATCAGAGATTTAGGCCTGACGACCCAGAACGTGGTGGCCGCCGTACAAGGGGCCTTCGGGGGCCGCCGGATGGCGTATTTCCTCATCAACGGCCGCCAGTACCAAGTGATTGGGCAGGTGGACCGCGCCGACCGCAACTCCCCCACCGACATCAGTCGCTTGTACGTGGCCAACAGCCGGGGCGAATCCATCCCGCTCTCGGCCGTAGTGCACCAGGTCGAGGACTCCAACCCTAGTACGCTCTACCACTTCAACCGCCTAAAATCGGCCACCGTGTCGGCGCAGCTGGCCGAGGGCAAAACCGTGGGCGACGGCGTGCGGGCCATGCAGACCATCGCCGACAAAGTGCTCGACCCCAGCTTCCAGACGGCCCTGGCCGGCTCCTCGCGCGACTTTGCTGAAAGCTCGTCGAACACGACTTTCGCATTCGGGCTGGCTTTGCTGCTGATTTATTTGTTGCTGGCGGCGCAATTCGAAAGCTTCCGCGACCCGCTCATCATCCTGCTCACGGTACCGCTAGCGCTGGCCGGAGCCCTGCTCAGCCTGTGGGCTTTCGGGCAGACCATCAACATCTTCTCGCAGATTGGGATGATTATGTTGATTGGTTTGGTGACGAAAAACGGCATTCTCATCGTGGAGTTTGCCAACCAGAAGCGCGCCACCGGCCTGCCGCTGCTGCAAGCCGTGCAAGAAGCCGCCCAACAGCGCCTGCGCCCCATCTTAATGACGAGCCTGGCCACGGCCCTCGGGGCCCTGCCCATCGCCTTGAGCCTGGGGGCGGCCGCTACCAGCCGGGTACCGTTGGGCATCGTGATTGTGGGCGGTATCCTATTTTCGCTGCTGCTCACGCTGCTCGTTATCCCGGCCATCTACACATTCGTGGCCAGCGAACACAAGCCGCCCCGCCTTGGCGAAGAAATGCCGGTCGAGGAGCCGGTTCGGGAGGTGACGGCGTAGCGGTGCGTAGGTATTCAGAACGGTTTTCAGGTTCGTGTACATCTTTCGTTTAACGTTCGCCTCACCCCCTCTCCAGAGGGGATAGGGGTAACCTAACATGACAAAAAGGTATACATCGACCTGGAAACTACTGTATGTTGAACGATAAGAATGAGTTTTATCCGCACTCTATTAATTCGATGAAAGTATTTGCTTGGCTTTTTCTTTTTGCCTTTGGCGTAGCGGCCCCGGCGGTGGCCCAGGTACAGCCCCGACCCGCCCTGCCGTCGGCCGACAGCGTCAGCCGCCCCCAAGCACCCGTGCTTACCCTGAAAGAGGCGCTACAAACGGCCCTTAAAAACAGCCTCAACATCCAGGTCAGCCGCACCAATGTGGACGTGCAGGACCAGTATAACTCGGCGGGCTTCGCCGGGGCTCTGCCCACAGTGGGCATCTTGGCCAGTAACAACGTATTGATTAACAACACGCAGCAAGAATTTAACACCGGCGTAACCGTGGCTCGCACTGGGGCCCGTGCCACCCAGTACAACGTAGGCCTGGCTGGTTCTTACACTTTATACAACGGTGGGCGGGTGGCGGCCACCCGCGCCCGGCTTGGCGAACTAGCCCAAATCAGCCAGCTCCAACTGAACTCAACGGTGCAGAACGTGCTCGCCGACGTAAGCTTGAAGTATTACGCTGTGGTGCAGCAGGAGCGTTACATCCGCACGCTATCGGCCTCGGTGGAGGTGTCGAAGCAGAAGCTGAACCTCATCAAAACACGCCAGCGCGTGGGCCTGGCCAACAACGCCGACTTATTCCAGGCCCAACTCGATCTAAACGCCCAACTCCAGACCCAGCAGCAGCAGGCCCTGGCCGCTCAGCAAGCCACCGCCGACTTGCTGCGGGCCCTGACCTTGAATTTGGACACGCGCGTAGCTGTGGAAGATACCATCCCGGTGGACCGCGACTTGCGCTGGGCCGACATCGACGCGTCCCTCACCAAAAACCCCGACTTGCTGGCCGCCGACCGTCAAGTGCGCGTGAACGAACTGCTGGAACGAGCCGCCTGCGCCAGCCTCTACCCCTCGCTGGGCGTGAACGCGGGCACCAATTTCGCCCGCAACCAGAACGCCGTGGGCACCACCCTCTTCAATCAAAGCTACGGCCCCTACGCCGGGCTGAGCTTGGGCGTACCCATCTACTCGGGCGGCGTGAACCGGCGGCTGGTGAAAATTGCCCAGCTCAACACCCAAACCGCCGAGTTGCGACGCACAGCCTTAGAAAAAGACTACCGCCTCAACGCCTTGAAAGCCTGGGAGTCGTACCAGCAAACCCTGGCACTAGTGAACACCGCCCAGGAAAGCTATTCTACGGCCCGCAAGCTGCTCCGCCTCGTGCAGCTGCGCCTCGACGCCGGCCTCTCCACGCTGGTCGACGTAAAACTGGCCCAGCAAAGCTTTGAAGACGCTGGCTACCGGCTGATAAACTACCGCTATTCGGCCAAATCGGCCGAGATTACGCTACGGCAGCTCGCGGCACTGCTGACGCCGTAAGCGCAGTATGAAGGTCATGGGTGGGAAGTTGGGTGGTTTAAAAACCGGGTTGCGTTTTAAAAAACAAAAAAACAACCAAAACAAAGTAGAAAAATAAATATAAAAATGTTTATTGCAGTAATTTATAAGGGG
>JANPOR010000428.1:0-1620 GCA_031428075.1 Hymenobacter sp.
TGGACGCCCATCACGACCAGGTCGCTGCCGTGTTTCTGAATGGCCGTCAGGATGCCATCGCTGAGGTCAGCGATTTCAACCGTATCCTGCACCGGCACGTCGGCTGCCAGGATGGCGGCCTCGTCCTTCAACACGTGCATCCGGTGCTTGGTGGCCTGCATCAGCTTTAGGGTGAAGAGCCCTTCCATGCCACTGCCGCCATCGCTACTATTGGGCACGATGCCGCCGTGAACGGGGGCGCCGAAGGTGCTGAAATTACTCGTCTCAGCGGGCTCCTGGTCTTCCAGCACGTAAAGCAGCGTCACGTTGCCGCCCGTATGCTTGGCGAGCTGCAAAGCCACTTCGTAGGCGTGGTGGGCCTCGGGCGAGAAATCGGTGGGAACCAGGATGTTTTTCATAAGAATGGGCACGAAAGGGACAAAAACCGGTCGCCACTGCCACCGCAATGCTTCCTACGATAAGCGAGGTTGAAACAATAAATTTCTGTTAGATAATTGTCTGCAACTCCCGAATTCTCATGCTTTAGCCCCTTACCCGTTTTACCCAAACGGGACAAAACCTACGGTCCGATTGTGCGACTCGCGCCGTGCTCGCGGCCATTTTGTTTGTCCGCTTCTCCTGTTCGGGCAACTAGTCGCCACCCCGTACCCAACCGCTCCGCTGACGCGAATTGAACCACGACCCACTCGCCACCAGAGCCCTGAAGGTGGTCCAGTTGCATCGGGCTTGACGAACATCATCCTTTGGCCTGCTGAAAGTCAGCGCGGCACCGCGGGCCCGGGCCTCACCTTTGCTAAAACCCAAACGCGCAGCGCCGAAGGAGGCCTGCGGATTCATTACTCCCTTTTTCAGTCCGTTTATGATGACGTGCGAAACTCCAAAAAACACTACCGGTAAAGTATTGCTCACCGCCCTGGCCGGTGCCGGCGTCGGGGCCCTCACCGGCATCCTGCTTTACTCTAAAAAAGGCATGGCGCGCCGCCAACACTTTCGTAACTACCGTGTCGACCAGCGGCTGCGACTGCGCGGCGACTGGAACCTGCTCAAGGGCAAGCTGCAACACGCCTACACCCAGCTCACCGACGAGGACCTGACCTACGTGGAAGGCAAGGGCCACGAGTTGGTGAGCCGCCTGCAAGTCAAGCTGGGCAAGCGCAAGCGCCAAATTGTCAAAATGCTGAACGCCCTGTAAAACCTCACTAGCTGTAATCCCTGCCCTTATGAAACATGACCAGATAATGTCGGCGCTTTACGATACTCACGTCCAGGCCGAGCAGGCCGTCGAGGAGTTGCAAGCCAACGGCTACGATATGAAGCAGCTCTCCATTGTGGGCCAGGAATATCACACCGAAGAAAAGGTAGTAGGTTACTATAACATGGGCGACCGCATGCTGAGCTGGGGCGGCAGTGGCGCATTTTGGGGCAGCATCTGGAGCCTGCTGTTCGGCTCCGCGTTTTTTCTGGTGCCGGGGGTCGGCCCGCTGCTCATCGCCGGGCCATTTGTGGCGACACTGGTGGCAGCCCTTGAGGGAGCGGTGGTAGTAGGCTCCGTGGGCGCGCTGGCTGGAGCACTGGCCAGCATCGGCATCCCGGAGAATAGCGTGCTGGAGTACGAGACGG
>JANPOR010000429.1:0-19261 GCA_031428075.1 Hymenobacter sp.
CCCTGGCTTACTGATCTACTTCGAGAACGCGGCCGGGCACCCGCTCGAACGTCCCGGCGGCTACCCCATCTCCCGCTACCGCGCGTGCCATCGCGAGCGTTACGAGTTGGGGGTCCTGCTCGCCCATACCGAGTTGCTGCAACGCTGCCGGCGCCGGCTACTGGTCCAGTACGAGGCGCGGGCTGTCCGCACCTACCGCTTTTTCGCCGACGGAGACCAGGCCACTGCCTCTGGCCTCAGCAGGGCACGCAGCCAGGATAATTACGGGGCCCACTAAGCCACGCCTTATCGGATTCTACGTCCAGGGGTCGACCAAATGCTATGGCACTGCCGCCTTTTTACCGCTACCCTCTTTCTATTCTCCTGTGCTGTTGTTATGTTTTCAACGCTACTTCGCCGCTTAAGTTTATTACCGGGGCTGGCGTTTTTGCTGCTGGCGCTGGGGGCGGCCTATCCGGCACTGGCCACGCATATGCTGGGCGGCGAGCTGACTTACCGCTACCTTGATGCCAACGGCCCCACTGATGCACCGTTGCGCTACGAGCTAACAGTAACGATTTATAATTACTGCGGCGAGACGGATATTACCGCTCCCAGGCCCACGGCCGGCGTCGGGATTTATGACAAAGCCACCGGGGCCCGGGTAGTGCTCACCGCAACCAACTACGCACACACAACGACGCGCGTGAACCAGACGGGGATGATGAGTATTCCGCAAACGTCGCTCACCGATTGCATATCCCCCCTCCTCCCCCCGGGCTGCACAATTACGGGCCCGTCGCTGCCCTACCGGCTGCAAAAATTCGTGGGAGTAGTAAACCTGCCGATGTCGACCACGGGTTACTACGCCTTTTTTACGGACGGCTACCGCAATGCAGATATCACCAATCTGTACAAGTCTGGCGACCAAGGCATGACGCTATACACCACCCTGGACCCGCCCCTGCTGCCTAATCACTCGCCGGTATTTTCGGACGTAGCCGTAGTCGTTATATGCGCCAATGACACTACTTTCCTCCTCAACAATGCTGTGGATGCCGACGGCGACCGGCTCGTGTACGCGTTTGGGCGGCCCTACGGGACTACGGATGGTTTGGCGGTGCTGCCAGCGACCGGTTTCACCCCGCCGCCGCCGCTGGTACCGTATGTCACCGGCGCCGGCTACTCGCCCACCACACCTTTCGGCACAAACCCGGGCAATCTTTCCCTCCTGAACGCCAGCACGGGAGTGGCCCAGTATTCGGCTACTACCCGGGGCAAGTACGCAGTAGCCGTGGACGTTAGTGAATACCGCACCATCGGCGGCCAGGAAATACTCATCGGCACTACCCGGCGCGACTTGCAGCTGGTGGTGGTTTCTTGCTCGGCCACCCATGCCCCCGTGCTGCCGCCGGTCACCGTCACCCCGCGCAATTACACCATAGAGGCGGGCAGCACCCTGCGCGTTCCAATAACGGCAACGCAGGCCGATGCCCACGACCTGACAATGAAGCTGAATAGCGTGCTGCTCGACGGAGCCGGCGGCTACCAGGCGGCGCTTAACGGCAATGAAGGCACCGTGGTGCCCGGCAACCCGACCGGCACGGCGACGGTGACGGGCGTCAACGGCGTCGTGACGGGTACTTTTGTGTACACGGCCGGCTGCGGCGACGCCCGCTCTACCCCCTACGACGTAGCCCTTACGGTAAAGGATAATGGCTGCTCCGGCAAAACAGTATCCGACGTGCTCCACATCACCGTGACGAGGCCCTCGGGACCGGTGGCCATCCGCGGCGACCAGGTAGTGTGTGGCCTGAACGCGGTGCGTAGCTACACCGCCATCGGCGGCACCGCCCCGAAAGTGAGCTGGCGCGTGGTGGGCGGCACTTTCATAAGCGACAGCACCAGCAACCCCGTGCAGGTGAAGTGGACTACGACCGGCACCGGCACTATTGTGGCCCGGGGCGTGACGCAGTACGGCTGCTTCACCGACTCGGCTGCCCTGAGCGTGGCAGTGGCCCGGCCCGCCACCGTAACCATTAGCGTCCAGACTACCCTACCGGTCTGCCAGGGCAAACCCTTGACCTTCAGCGTTGATAATGTTACCGACCCGGGCCCCGGCCCGCAATACCAGTGGCAAGTAGATGGCATAGCCGTGGCCGGGGCCCACGGCTCGACTTTTACCAGCACCCAATTGCGCGACGGGCAAATCGTGACGCTGTCCCTGCACACTACCACGGCCTGCAGCGCGCTCACAGCCGTCTCCAACGCCGTGCGCGCGACCATCAGCCCGAACGTGAATGTGGGAGCCGGACCCGATAAGACAATCATAGAAGGTGAGCAGGTGGTGCTCGAAGGCCGGGCCAGTGGCAACTACCCGGTGGTGTGGACGCCCAGCCAGAGCCTGACCTTCGTGGGCGGCAACCCGCTGCGGCCCGTGGCGTCTCCTTTGGTTACGACGGTTTATACCTTGTCGGCCGGGGCGGGAGACTGCGCCGACAGCAGCCCGGTTACGGTGAAGGTGCTGCCGCTCATCCAGATTCCAAATGCAATTAGCCCTAACGGCGACGGCCAGGACGACACCTGGGAAATCGACCGTATCGGAAACTATCCCGGCAATCGCGTCTTGGTCTTCAACCGCTGGGGCAGCAAAATATACGAAACCACCAACTACAGCCGCAGCAACGAGTGGAACGGCACTATTAATGGGCAGCCCGCTCCCATTGGCACTTATTACTATGTTATCACCCTGGGCAACGGCAAGTCCTACAGCGGCCCCATCACGGTGGTGTATTAAGTTGACAGTAGCCGGCGCTGGTTTGGCCGGCAGCTGTTCCTATCTCCCCTATTATCAGCATTGCTCCGTGAAAAAAAACCTGCGCTGGTTCCTATTTTTCCTCCTCCTGGCGGCGGGGACCGCCCGGCCGGGGCAGGCCCAACAAATGGCCCAGTACAGCCAGTACATGAACAACAACTACCTACTGAATCCAGGGGTGGCCGGTACGGAAGATTATATTGATGTCAAGTTCAGCTACCGGACGCAGTGGACGGGCCTGGAAGGAGCGCCCAGGACGTACTACGCCAGCATCAACTCCTCGCTGGGCAGCTTGCGCACGCAGCCCAAGCGGACGTTGCACGACTGGCGGACGGGCTTTCATGCCCTGGGGGCCATCGTATACAGCGACGTAACCGGCCCCACCAGCCGCACCGGTCTCTATGGTTCCTACACCTACAACCTGGCCCTGACCCGCACGGTCCGCCTGGCGATGGGCTTCTCGGCGGGCATGCAACAATTTGCCGTGGACGGCTCGCAGCTGCAGTTTCACAACGCTAACACCGTGGCAGCCAGCCAGTCCTCACGGGTGCCCGATGCCACGGTGGGGGTGTGGCTGTACAGCCCTAGCTTTTACCTGGGGCTGTCGTCGGCCCAACTGCTGGGCAATCGGCTCGGCATTGACTATTCCTTTACCAATCAGACCGTATACCCCAACCAGCTGGCGCGCCATTACTTTGCCACGGCGGGCGTGCGCCTGCCCCTGAGCACGGACCTGACGCTGGTACCGTCTGTGCTTGTGAGGTTCATGTCCCCCGCGCCCGCCTCCATCGACCTCAACGCAAAGCTCAAGTACCGGGACGTGCTGTGGATGGGGGCGTCGTGGCGGGCCACCGATGCGTTGATAGCCTTGGTCGGCGTCAACTTTAGCACTTACGGCAGCCTGAGTTACTCGTATGATGCCAGTGTTTCCAAGCTGGCATCGTACCAATGGGGCAGCCACGAAGTTTTGCTGAGCCTAAAGCTCAAGAAAAAGCCGAAAGTCGTGTGCAACGACCGGTTCTGGTAAGCCAGTCCTTAAATTCTGATAAGCGCCCGCTTACTGCACTGCAAACGCAGCATGTGTTTCCCGCGTGGCGTTCGCCCTACTTGCTGGCGGCTATCCGTTTCAATCGGGCCTGCAGGCGATCCAAGTCCTGCCGCGAGAGGTACTGCCCGTCCGCTATCACGGCCTCGATCCGGCGGGTGTTGGCGATGTTATCCAGCGGGTTGGCGCGGAGCAGCACGAGGTCCGCGAGCCGGCCGGCCTGAACGGAGCCGAAATCCTGGAGTCGGTCGTAGAACTGAGCCGGATTCAGCGTTGCCGTTTGCAGGGCCTGCAGGGGAGTGAAACCGGCCGCAACGAAGCGCTGCAATTCCAGATGAAGGCTCACGCCGGGAATTAAGTCAACGCCGGCCGGCATGTCGGTTCCGGCCAAGAAGCCCACCTGCGCCCCGTGCAGCTTGCGAACGAGGTCGAGTTCGTGGGCCACGAATTGCACGCGCACCGAACGCGGTTCCGTGTCCATGGTTTGCGAAATTCCCTGCTGTGCCTTGGGCCAACGCTGGTCGATCCAGCTGCGGCCGGCGTATGCCAGCTCCGGGTCCTTGCGCCACGCGAGGGTGTCGACGAGCCACTGGCCCCGCTCCCAAAACAGGGTTGGGCACTGCCATACCTGCTGTGCCGCCAGCAGCTGGATGGCGGTGGCCTCGCGGGCCGGGTCATAGGTAGCCAACAGCCTGCCGGGAGACTTTTCGCCGCCCGCCACGTACTTGTCTTCGTCGGTCGAACTGGCCTCGAAGACGCCAATCAAGTGCTCGAAGGTGCGCTGGCCCGCCGCCACGGCCTCCGCGGCGCGTACGGCATCCGGTACATGGCCCGCCAAGGGCAGGCCCACGGCCTTGGCCTCGGCCGCAATAGCGAAGTATGCCTCCCGTGGCACAAACGACTGAACCTTGATAAAGTCGACTCCCCGGCCCTTGAGTAGGTCGACCGCCTTACGCCCGTCCTCGGCCGTTGCAATGGGAATGGCCGCCTTATAAGGCGACTTGGCCCCGTCCAGCATGGGCCCGCAGACCACCATTCTGGGGCCCAGGAGTTGATGCGCGACGACGGCCGCTCGCGCGTGCAGGACGGCATCCAGCTCGCTGCCCATGTCGCGAATACCGGTGACGCCGTTGGCCAGCAGCAGCGGCAAAATGAGGTCGGTACCCGCGGCGGCCGTCCCATCGAAGTAGACGTGGGTATGCATGTCCCAGAGTCCTGGGATGAGGTACTGGCCCTTGGCGTCGACGATCCGGCCAGTCCTGGGGCTGACGCGGGCGGAAGGGCCCACCCGGACGATGCGCGTGCCGGCGATAACCACTGTCCTATCGGGCTGAATCGCGCCGGTGGCGACATCGATTACGTTGGCGTGAACGATGGTCAGCTGTTGCGCCTGCGCGGACCAGGCGCCCAAAAAGATGGCGAAGAGTAGGTGCTGGAGAAATCGCATCAACCGAGAGGAGAAGGAGCGCTCTGATGGAAACGAGCTGTGGACGAAGGTAGGCACGTTTCTCATCCTGTGCGACTGGCCCGGTTGCGGGGCTTGCTTGGTGATGTCGAAGGCGGTGAGGGCGCCATTGCTCCCGTGCTTGGCGATGTAGCAATATCGTATTAGATTGTACCGGAGGGAAGCGGAGCATTTTCGCTTATCAACCTATTACAAACCATTATTTATGATGCGCTTCGCCTTGCTGCTTACGCTGCTCGTGTTGGCCACGGATTGCACCCCGTCTAAGCTTCGACCCCAAGAGGCGACCCAAGGCGAGCCGCCCGACGCGGCCCTGATCCGAGCGGTGCGGTTGAAGTCGAACCACGCCATCAATGCACACGACCTACCGGCCCTGGTCAGCACCATGCTGCCCGAGATGGAAGTGACGGGCGGCAACGGCGGCCACCTGAGCGGGCGCGCGGCCATGGAGGCATCGTTTGCCAACACCTTCGCCGATCCGACCTTCGGCGGCTACGTGCGCGAAATCGACCGCATTGACGTTAGCACCGCACAGCCCTTGGCCGCCGAACACGGCCATTGGGTCGGCCGCTGGCGGCGCCCCGACGGCGTGCAAGTCGTGCAGGGCGTGTACTTGGCCATGTGGCGCCGCACGGAGGACGGCTGGAAAGTTCGCTCCGAACTGTTCGTCACGCTTTCGTGCACCGGTAGCCGCCAGTGCGGGCCCTAAAGCAGGACGAGCGGGAATGCCATTTTTCGTACCGGCAACGCAACCGTTGGTGGGCAGCAACCGTGGCAGGAAGCGTGAGAATTCCAGCCCAGGAATCCAGCCGGCAGTCGGTGGCGACTGCGGGTCAAGAGCCGGGGGAGATTGCCTGGTTGCCGCGCGTTTGGCCGCGCTACTTATTCGATTTCGCGGGTTTAGGACTTACTTGGGGCATGAAGAAACTGCACCTGTTGGGGGCCCTGCTGGGCGTGGTGGCCGCGGGGCTGCTCGCCGCGGCCCCGCCCGACGCCGTGCTGCCGAAAGTACGGCAGTACCGCCAGCGCCACGAGCGCGAATTGCTGGCCGACTTTACGCAGCTGCTCGCCCTTCCGAACGTAGCGGCCGACAGTGCCGGGCTGCGCCGCACCGCCGCGGCCATCGCGGACATGATGCGCCAGCGCGGCATCGGGCGGGTCCAGCTGCTGGCGGCGGCCACGCCGGGCGTGCCGCCCGCCGTGTACGGCGAGGTGCACGTGCCCGGGGCCACGCGCACCCTTGTGTTTTACGCCCACTACGACGGCCAGCCGGTGAATCCCGCGCAGTGGGCCCTGGGCCTGAGCCCCTTCACGCCCGCGCTGGCCAGCGGAGCCCTGTCTGCTGGTGGGCAGTTGGTGCCGATGCCGCCGGCCGGCACGCCCCTCAACCCGGACTGGCGGCTGTACGCACGCGGCAGCTCCGACGACAAGGGCGGGGTAATGGCCATCCTGTCCGGCTACCAGGCACTGGCACAGAGCGGCGTTAAGCCCACCGCCAACCTGAAGTTTTTCTTTGAGGGGGAGGAAGAGCGCGGCTCGCCGCACTTGGCCGAGCTATTGGGCCGGCACCGCGACTTGCTCCAATCGGACCTGTGGATAATTTGCGACGGGCCGGTGCACCAATCCGGACGCAAACAGGTGGTATTCGGGGCCCGCGGCGACGTGAACCTGGGCCTCACCGTGTACGGGCCCACGCGCCCGCTGCACAGCGGCCACTACGGCAACTGGGCCCCCAACCCCGCCATGGCCCTGGCCCGGCTGCTGGGCTCGCTGCAGGACAGCACCGGCCGGGTGACCGTAGCCGGGTTCTACGACGACGTGGTGCCCCTCACCGCCGCCGAGCAGGTGGCCGTGCACCAGATTCCGAACAACGACGACGAAATTCGGCGGGGGCTGGGCTTGGCCCGGGCCGACGGGCAGGGGCAGTCGCTGAGCGAGCTCATTAACCAACCCTCGTTGAATATCAACGGGTTGCGCAGCGCGAACGTGGGGGCCCAAGCGGCCAATGTCATCCCGACCACGGCCGACGCCGTGCTGGACTTGCGCCTGGTGCTGGGCAATGATTACCAGCGGCAAATCGACAAGGTGGTGCGCCACATCGAGCGGCAGGGCTTCTTTGTGACCCACGCCGAGCCCACCGCCGCCGAACGGGCGCGCTACCCGCGCATTGTCCGCGTGGTGCCCGGCCCCGGCTACAACGCCCAGCGCACGCCGATGAATCTGCCGCTGGCCCGCCGCGTGGTGCAGGCGGTGCAGGCAACCGTCACGCAGCCGGTGGTCCTGCTGCCTACCTCGGGCGGGAGCCTGCCCCTGTTCGCTTTCAAAGAGGCGCTGGGGGCCACTACGCTCACCGTACCCATCGCCAACTACGACAACAACCAACACGCGGAAAACGAGAATATTCGCCTCGGCAACCTCTGGGAGGGCCTGGAGACGATGGCCGCCCTGATGACCATGAAGTAGCCATTCGGGAAAAGCCTTGCGGGGGAAAAGCTTTACCTAACGCAGCCGTGGCAGTGCTGTAATGCCCACTCATAGACTCTTATTCTGGACTCTTATTAAACTCTGTATTCCGAAGTGCAGAATATCCTGAAATAGCCTGCTGTAGCAGAACGGAAGTACCTCATGAGAAGTGGTGTAAAACGACGCATCATGGACGCCAATTAGGTCTTCACCCTGTCCAGCCGGGCTCGATTATCTCAGCCTCGCCCTAGAGTTTGTTCTATGTGGCCCGCCCGTAGGCTTGTCGGGGCAGCTACCCCCGGAGGGCCCACTTCCGGAGCGACTAGTCCGCCACTTCCGTATTTTGTCCCCGCTAACGGTAGTTCATGCCGCTAGGCTCGACCTTGTTTCCTCCCGCAGCTGTTCCTCGCCCCATGACCGCGCCCGCCTCCCCCGACGTCTTCGTGCACCACGTCTTGTTTTACACCCCCGCCGCGGCCAGTGCGGCTGACCAAGCCAAGCTCCTGGAAGGGTTGCAGATGTTACGGGGCATCCCAGCCATCCAGCTGGCCCACATTGGCACGCCGGCGGCCACCGACCGCGCCGTCATCGAGCGCACCTACACCTACTCGTGGCTGTGCTTTTTCGAAAGCGCCGCCGCGGAGCTTATCTACCAGCAGCATCCGCTTCACGACGCGTTTCGGCGCCAGTACGCGCGCTACTGGGAAAAAGTCGTCATCTACGACGCGGTAGGACCAGCGGCATCAGGTATTCCACCGCTGTCGGCCGAGGGCGGCCGGCTTCCCGGTCCTTTATAACGTTTAAGAGACGGTAATCTGACTGGTCTTAGCAGAATGGGTTATTTGGTAGGTGGTGGCCCCGTTTTAGGCTGATAATTGGCGGCAGAGACTACCCAGCTACCTCTGCTGAGGGGGATACCCGGCCGCTCAACTACTCACCCACTGCACGCATCGAAGTAAGCGGGCCATCTCCCGCCACCACGCCCCAACTGCCCGGAAATAGCGGCTAGCTTTGGGGCATCTCCCGGGCCTAACGGGGCGGCCGGTACCGCGCCAGCGGCCCCCTGCGCGTTACCTTCTCCTCTGCCCCTATGCGAATCCTTGCCACTGCCTTTCTAAGCCAATTCGTATGTATCGCGACGGGGGCCACTGCCCAGGTTAGGCAGCCAGCCAGCCAACCGGACACCGCTGCCAACCGACTAGGGGCTAGTTATCTCAACACTCGTCACTTAACTGGACTCTCCATTGGCCTGTATGATAATGGAAAAACCTATTTCTACAATTTCGGCACCACGGAAACGGGTGTTCAGCACCTGCCAGCGCGAACGACAATTTACGAAATAGGCTCTATCTCGAAGACTTTTACCAGCCTGCTGTTGGCCCATGCCGTGCTGGAGAAAAAGGTCCAGTTGACCGACGATATTCGCCAGTATCTGCCGGGCAGCTACCCCAACCTGAGCTACCACGGCCAACCCATTCGGCTCGTTCAGCTCGTCAATACCACCTCGGGCCTACCGGACAACCTGCCCGACAAGCCCGAGATCTTCCGCAACGCCAACCCGGACTCGACCGCCTATCTGTTCAACCAGCTCCACCAGCAGTATACCCAACGGGATTTCTACGCCGATTTAGGCCATGTCACGCTCACCCGGGCGCCCGGCACCCGGCCCGCCCATTCGAATGTGGCGGCCGAGCTCCTGGGCTACATCCTGGAAAAGGTGTACCACACGTCCTATGCAGAACTGGTCCAGCGCTACATCACGGGGCCGTTGCGCATGGCCAGCACCACCACCGCCGTCCCCGCTTCCCAACTCCCCCGGCTGGCCAAGGGACACAATAAGTTAGGGCAGGCGGTGCCGTACCTGGCACTGGCCGATTTGCAAGCGGCGGGCGGGTTACACGCGAGCCCCGCCGATCTGCTCTCTTACCTGCAAGCCCAGCTAGCGGAAACCGACCCGGCCGTCCGGCTCAGCCACCGACTGACCTACGGCCAGCCAAGTACTTCGGCCATTGGCTTCAACTGGGTCATCACCCAAACGGCGGATAGTAAGCGGACGTTTTCGCACTCGGGGGGCACGTACGGCTTTGCCAGCTACAGCGTCTTCTATCCCGCGCTGCACCGGGGCATGGTGCTGCTCACGAATAGCAATGACGGGGAGGCCGAAGCCAGCTTGTCCGACTTGGCGGCGGCCATCTTAGATGCCACCTACGGGTTGCCCGCCGGCTTGCAAGCGCTGCGCGTGGCCTTGCCACAGCGCGGCTTCGAGCGGACAGCTGAGGTATACGCCCAGGTGAAGAAGCAACATCCGGAGTTATACCTAGCCGAAGACTATGTAAACAACTGGGGCTACTCGTTGCTGCGGCAAGGCCACAGGCAACCGGCCCTGGAGCTGTTCAAGTTGAATGCACAGCTTTACCCCAGCAGCGCGAACACCTACGACAGCCTCGCGGAAGCTTACGAGGCCACCGGGGAGCCGGACCTGGCCATTCAGAACTACCGGCGCTCGCTGTCGCTGAACCCGGCCAATGCGAACGCGACGGAACACTTGCACAAGCTGGCGGCCGCGGGGGCGAAAAGCAACGGCCACTAGACTAGGTCCGCAACCAAGGCAGGTCGACCTCGTTGGCAGCAGAAGGCAGGTTGGGCAACGATAAGCAGCCGTGGCGGCGCTACAAGACGTCGGTAACAGACCTTACTGTTCATTCCGCTTGGAAGAACTGCCTTTAACGCGCGTTGACGGCAGTATTCTTTGTCATGTCCACCCCGACTTTACCTGCTTTCATCACCCACTTTACGTTGTGTATCACCACCTTTATATCTTTCAAGGGGTCGCCTTCTACGGCAACCATATCTGCTAGATAACCGGGCGCAATGGCCCCTAAATTTTTCTCCATCCCCAGCATTTCGGCCCCGGTAGTCGTGGCGGTTCTCAGGGCCTGTTCGGGGGTCATGCCGGCTTTCACAAACCATTCGAGTTCCCGCGTATTCTCGCCAAAGCCCGTAAATACGGCATCGGACCCCATGGCAATTTTTACCTTGGCTTTTATCGCCCTTTTTAGGGTTTCGAAATTTTTATCCACGTAATTGTTTAGCCCGGCTACCGTGCTGGCGTCGTAGCCATATTCGTCTTTGTGGGCGATGTAGTACCGGTTATGCTCCACGGTGGGAACGTAGATAATGCCTTTTCTGGCCATAGCAGCCAGGGTGGCGTCGTCGATATCGATGGCGTGTTCCACCGTATTAGTGCCGGCTTTTACCGCATCACGGGCACCGTCCGGGCCGTAAGAATGAATGGCAATCCGCTTGCCCGCGAAATGGGCTACATCCGCCGCAGCTTTCATTTCCTCGTAGGTAAAAGTCTGAAAGCCAGTCACGTCTTTGTCGCTTCCGGTAGAGCCATACATTTTTACCCAGTCGGCGCCCGCAGCTATTTGCTGCCGGGCCACGCGCTGTACGGCTTCTACCCCATCGCATTGACCGGCATCGGGAATGGCCCCGATTTTATACGGGGTGCTGCTGATATGCAAGCCATTACCGGCAACGAACATTCTCGGCCCCACCATGGCGCCCCGATTGATGAGGTCGCGCAAGGCAAAGTCCATGTTATCGAAGGAGCCCAGGTCTCGGACCGTCGTAACCCCCGTTTCAAGGGCTTTCCTGGCATTTTCTTGGGCCAAAAAAACGGTCACGGCCGGCCCTAGCGTGCCTAATTGGCCCCATGGGTTGCTGCCCGGCGTTTTATCCCAATAAAAAGTCATGTGCGTGTGCGCATCTATCAAGCCCGGGATGGCCGTGTACGCCTTTAAGTCGATGTTTTCGGCGTTGGATGGGATGATGACGTCTTTTTCTGTTCCCACCGTGACGATACGGTCAGCGTTTACAATAACTACGGCGTTGGGTATCGCTTTCCCCTGGCCATCAATTACTTTTCCAAAGTGAACCGCCTTGATTTGCGCATACAAAAAAGAATGTTGCGCAGAAGACAAAAGAACCGTTAGCAGTAAGCAGATTTTGCGCATGATGTCTCGATTTTTGACTTTTAGCGGTGGTTTGGGGCAAAAGACCTGTGAAGCTGTGTGGTTATTGCGCGGCAATATGGTGCCAAATGCGCCCGCGACCACTTTCGGCGCAACGGGCCCTGGGTGTCGCACCTCGTCTGGGAAATCGAATTCGCCACCGGTTCAATAGACCCTGGCTATCGTTTGTAGTGGGCAGGTTACTTTTAGAGCCATCCTCAGGTTGGTGAACGTAGGGCGCTGGGCTGGCCCCCGCCCGCCGTTGAACGATTGGTGTTAGAGTCGTGCGTCGATAGGCGGGGCCAGCCCCCCACCCTACCAATAGCCTGCACAGCACCTGAGAGCCGCTCCAGTAGGCAATAACGGAAAGCTTTAAAGCCACATACTTGCGCCGATTAGAGCTTGCTAGGGTTGTCCTTATTTTACCTTTGCCCGTAACCATTTCTATATTTTACTTTTTTCAAACAGTGGTCTTAAATTTCGTTGAATTCCAAAAAATAGTGGAAACGGCGCAACAAGCCGCTGCCGTCAAGTCCGGTTCAAAACGCGCTTTGAAAATGCACCAGGTGCGCTGGGAAACCTGCGAAGCGCGCTCGGTGGGATATAAACAGCCTTTTGCGGGAATACGTGGCAATGCCCAAGCAACGCAAGCCCCACCAACCGCGCGGCGAAAAAGCCAGAACCTTCTGAAAGAGCCGGTACGGCCGAAGGGAACGGCAGACGAGCCGACGGAATATTACTGCTCTCTTTCTCCAAATAAATTCTTATGTCCTGGCGCCAGCTCCTCTTTGTATCGCTATTGGTTTGGTGGAGAGAAACGGCTCAGGCCCAGGGCCCTGAACTGCTGCAAGCCTACGCCCGCACCAGCGCCGTAACCGGCCGCGAGGAAGCAGCCGGCCATTTTGTGCAGGCGCTATTTAAAACCGGAACCTTGCAGCGCGACCGGCTCGGGGATCTGGTGCTGGTGCTGGGCCAGGGCTCTCCGCGCCGGCTGCTTGTGGCCCCACTCGACGAGCCGGGCTACGTCGTCAGCCAGGTTCTGGACAATGGCTACCTCCGCGTCGCGCCCGTGGGCAGCAGCCCCACCGGCCCGCTCTACCACCAGTTTCTGGAAGGCCACGACGTGCAGATTCTCACGGGTGGAGGGCCCCGCAACGGCATTTCCTGCGTGCCGTCTTCCCACTACGACAACCTGCGGGCCGTGCCCGAAAGAAGCAAGCCCCCGTTTTCGTGGCAGGCAGCTTTTCTCGACGTTGGCGCCGCTTCGGCGAAGGACGTGGCCGGCCAAGGCATTCACTTGCTGGACCCGCTGACGCTCTACAAAAAGCCCGTTATCATCGACCAGCGGTGGGTGGCCGCCCCCGCCATGAAAACCAAAGCGGCTGCCATGGCCCTCGCCACCGCGGCCCAGACCCTGGCCGCGGCGCCCGTCCAGGGCACCGTCGTCATTGCCTGGACCACGCTCGAACTCCTCAACGGCAAGGGCTTTGAGGCCGTTGCCAACCGGTACGGGCCCTTCGACGAGGTCTACCGTTTTGACCGGTCGCTCGAAGCCGATGCCACTGGCACCGGGCAGGCGCTGGCCGATCAGGCCCTACCCCGTCCCGTCCCGAGCTTAACGCTGGTCCCACCGGGCCGGGCGTTTCGTGCGCCTATACTGCCTAACGCGCGGCTGACGGCGGCGCACACCTATCGGCTGGGCTTGCCGGCGAAGTACGCCAACACCCCCGTCGAGGCCGTGGCAGTGGCCGACGTGCAGCACCTCACTTTGGCTTGGCTGCAGGCGGCGGGGCCCCCAACAGCGGCCCTCGCTGTTCCGCCGGCTGCTCCTTTCCTTACGCCGGCCGGCCCTCCGGTGCCTCCGAGCGCGGCTTTGCTGGCCGGGCTGGTCGGGCAATACGGCGTGAGCACGGCCGAACGGCCGGTGCGCGAGTACATCGCCCGGCAGCTGCCGCCCTGGGCCAAGCCCGAGGTGGACGACCTGGGCAACCTAACACTCACGTTCGGACAGGGCAAGCAGCACCTCGTGTTCGTGGCGCACATGGACGAAGTGGGGTTTGTCGTCGATTCTATCCGGCCCGACGGGCGGCTGGTGCTGGGCATGAAAGGCGGGGCATTCGACTGGCTGTGGGAGGCGCAGCCCGCTTTGGTACATACGCCGGGCCGAGCCGATATCGGCGCTGTGTTTGAGCCGCGGGCGCACTATTTGCAGCCCACGGCCCAGGGCGCGCTGCCTGCCGCCATGACGGTCTACGCGGGCTTTGCCTCGGCGCAACAGGCACAGGCGGCGGGCGTCCGCACGGGCAGCACCACGGTCACCATGCCCAAGCGGCTGCTCCCGCTCAGCGCGACGCGCGCCGCCGCCCGGGGGCTCGACGACCGTGCGGGTTGCGCGGCGCTGCTGCGCAGCCTGCAGCACCTCGACCCCAACACTCTGCCGTGCCGCGTCACTTACATCTGGTCGGTGGGCGAGGAAACCGGACTCATCGGCTCGGCGTTTGCCGCGCAGCGGTTGCAGGGCGCCAGCGTGGTCTACCCCATTGACACGTTTGTATCGTCCGACGCGCCCCAGGAGTCGCGGGCCTTCGGGTACTGCCCGCTGGGCCAGGGGGCGGTAATTCGGGTGTTGGAAAGCATCAACTTCGTGAACCGCGACCTCGTGCACTACGTCCGCACGCTAGCGGCCCGCCACCACATTCCGCTGCAAGAAGGCATGACCGTCGGCGGCACCGACGGCCTGGAATTCTTAAATTACGGCATTCCTTCCGTCCCCCTTTCCTGGCCCGGCCGCTACTCCCACTCCCCGGTGGAAGTCCTGGACTACCGCGACCTCGACGCCTTGACGCAGCTCATCCGGGCCCTTATCCAGGACAAACAGGCGATTCGTTACTAGGCTTTCGCCAAGTTGGGCAGCAAGGTTTTTGGGAGCTATAACCGCCGCCCGCAGGGGCCCCGCGCCGAACGAGACAGGGCTACACGGCCGGCTGGGGAAGCCCAGGATTTTTCCAGGGCCCTAGCGGCCACCGGGCGGGCAGTTTTCCTTCAAGAACTTGGTGTATGTAACCCCCAGGTGGCGGCTGGTCCCCTCGCCTTCTGAAATGCTGTGGGTCCGGTTGGGGTAAGTCATCAGTTGGAAGGTTTTGTTATTTCTAACCAGCTCGTTGATCATCTGCTCAGCATTGTTGTAGTGCACGTTATCGTCGCCGGTGCCGTGCACCAGCAGCAGGTTACCGTGCAGGTCTTTGGCGTGGGCGAGCGGCGAGTTGTCCACGAAATAGTGCTTGTCTTCGGGCACGAGGCCCATGTAGCGTTCCTGATAGATGTTATCGTAATTGAGCTGGTTGTCAACGGCCGCGATGGAGATACCCGTCTTGTAGATACGCGGGTACTGAAACAGCAGGTTGAGCGTGGACGAACCACCCCCGCTCCAACCCCACACCGCTACCCGGCTGGTGTCGACGTAGCTGTTTTTTAGCACTTCCTGCGCGCCCATTGCCTGGTCACGAATGTTCAAGCTACCAATGTTGTGGTAGATGGCCTTGCGGAATGCCCGACCGCGCGGGGCGGGCGCGCCCCGGTTTTCGAGCGAGACGTAGAGGTAGCCATCGTCGGCCATATTGCCCTGGTAGAGGGAATTGAGGCCGGTGCCAAAGCGGTCCGTCACGGTTTGGGCGGCGGGCTCACCATAAACGTAGAACACGACGGGGTATTTCTTGTGGGGATCGAAGTTGGTGGGCTTCACCATCCAGCCGTCCAATGTTACGCCGTCGGCAGTTTTCACCTGGAAAAATTCCGTTTTCGGCGGTTTAACGTTTTTGGCCTGCGCAGGTGTTTCGCCGCCGCTTAGGCGTTGGTGGGCGGGCAGCGTCACTACATCGGCCACCGGAAAAGTACCGGTGTTGGAATAGGTGTGCAGGGCGATTTTGCCGTTGGGCGAGATGTCGTAGCTGTTGAAGCCCACCAAGCCGGCGGGCGTCACGCGCTTGGCCTTCCCCCCTTTCAGCGGCACTTGGTAGAGGTACGTCTGGGTGGCGTTGGTGGGCGAGGCTGTGAAGTAGATCATACCCGCCGGCTCGTTGATGGCTTCCAGGCCGATGACGTCGTAGGCCCCGGGGGTCAGCAGCCGCTCATGGCCCGCTTGGTCCACCGAGTAGAGGTGGCGCCAGCCGTCCTTCTCGCTCGCCCACACAAAGTCTTTGCCCTTGTGCAGCCAGTTCCAGCCCACGGCCCCGTCTTTGGCGTCGATCCAGGCCTTGTCGGTTTCGCTCAAAATAGATGTTACCGCGCCGGTGGTGGCGGTGCAGCGCAGCAGGGTGCTCTCATTCTGGCGGCGGTTGAGCTGCTGCACGATCAGCTCACCATTACCGGCCCACTCCATGCGCGGCAGGTAGTGCTGCACGGCGTCGCCGGGGATGTCCATCCACTTCGTGGGTCCCCCGGCCACCGGCACCACGCCGATGCGGCAGCGGCTGGGGTCTTCCCCCACCACGGGGTACTCCACGGGCACCGTGTAGGGGTATAGCGCATCCGTGGTGTTCAGCATTAAGTAGTTGCGCGTCTTATTGGCATCGAGTTGCCAGTAGGCCAGGCTTTGGCCGTCGGGGGCCCAGCGGAAGCCATCGCGGCAGTCGAGCTCCTCCTCGTACACCCAGTCGAAAGTGCCGTTAATGAGCTTGTCGGTGCCATCGGTGGTGAGTTGCGTGCGGCGGTTGTCGGCCAGGTTTTCTACGTAAAGGTTGTGCCCGCTCACATAGGCTACCTTGCTGCCATCGGGCGAGAACTTGGCAAACATCAGCGACGAGGCGGGCAGGTCTTTGCCCAGCTGGGCGAGTTTTTTGCTGGCCTGGTTGTACACCCAGTAGTCACCGCGCGTATCGTAGCGCCACACCTTTTTGGTGTTGGTGTTGAGCAAGACCTGGCCCCCATCATCGGAGACGCTAAAGTGGTGCACCTCCAACGGAACTGCCTGACCGGCGGGCGTCAGCTGGCGCTTGGTGATGAGCGTGCGCGACTTGCCCGGCTGGCGCGCCTCGAGCTGCACGAGAGAATCTTGCTGTAAGCGCAGGTACCCGTAGCCGTCTTTGGTCCATTGGGTACCGGGGCCCACCTGTGCTTGCGCGGCGGCCACGGTAAATAAAAAGGCTACGGCCGCGCCTGCGTGGCGAACTGTGTGCTGAATCATGAGAAAAAAAGATCGTTTTAAAGCGCTGAAATTACCCTTGGAAGGTGAAATACGCCTGCACATGCCAGCTTTTCTCAGCTAATAGGGCGGCTTAGCCGATGAAATAAGGTGCAATAATCCAATGTTTTTGCTTGAAAGCGTATGAAGCTTCCTGAATTAGCAATTTTATGCTCTTGAAATGAGGCCGCGATGCGCAAGCCTTCGCACAACCTTGGCGCCAGGGCCCTTCGTCTGGATAGGCCCCGGACGAGCTTCGCGCCCGGCCGCTACAAACTTTGAACAATTAAGCGTTTCTTGGGACCATGAAAACCTTAGCGGATCTGCTGCTGCTGGGCAACCCGCGGCTTTACGAGGCATGCGCGCCAGTGCTCGAGTCCGAGCTGCCGTTGGTGGCGGGGTGGGTGACCGACCTGCACGCCGTGATGGCCGACGTCCGGGCCAAGTACGGCTTTGGCCGGGGCATTGCGGCCCCGCAGATTGGGGTGATGAAGCGGTTGGTTTACCTGCACCTGGACGGCCCCATGGTCCTCATCAATCCTGCGCTGAGCGACCCGAGCGCCGCCCTGTTCGAACTGTGGGACGACTGCATGAGCTTTCCGAACTTGCTGGTGCGGGTGCGCCGGCACCAGGCCGTGACGGTCACCTACCGCGACGAGCATTGGCAGCCGCGGACCTGGGCCGTGCAGGACGGGCTCTCCGAGCTGCTGCAACACGAATGCGACCACCTCGACGGCGTGCTGTGCACGATGCGGGCGCTGGACACGCACTCGTTCAAATGGCGGCCCTGATCAAGTCCCCGCCTTGCCTCAGCCCGACCGATAGCACGACCTCATTAAAGGTAAAACCTTGGGTCAGCCGGCGAAAAAGCAGGGGCCCAACTGCTCTCGCGTTTTTTGCCCGTTGCACGCACCGCCTTTTTCTTAGATTAGAAGAAAGCGCTGGGTCCCGCTAACCCTGGGCCCGGACGACCCGTTTCAACTACCCGGAATGCCCGCCAATTTTGGCCCACCGCTTTTTATTTCTCCCCTAATGGAAGCCCCCACAAACCGAACGATTGTGCGCGGCAGCGAGCGCGCCCCCCAGCCCGACGCTTGGGCTTCCCGGCCCAGTCCGCCGGATGAACAGCTGGAAGTAACGGTGCGGATTCGCCCCAAAACGGCGCCCGACGCGCTGGCTCCCACGGCGTTTGCCGACTTGCCCCCGCAGGACCGCACCTACCTGAGCCGCGACGAGCTGGACGCCCAGCTGGGGGCCGCGCCACAAGACATGGACGCGGTAATGCAATTCGCCCGTGCCTCCGGGCTTACCGTGGTCCGGGCCGACATGGCCCAGCGCAGCGTGGTGGTAGCGGGCCCCGCGGCCGCGTTTGGGGCAGCCTTTGGCACGGTGCTGCATCAGTACGAATCAACGGCCGGTCGCTACCGGGGCCGCACGGGGCCCCTGACGGTACCCGCGCCCCTGGGCGACATTGTGGAAGGCGTTTTCGGCCTCGACAACCGACCACAGGCCCGGCCGCACTTTAGGGTACGCGGGCCCAGCGCCGGGGCCATTGCAGCCCGCAGCGCCACCGGGTCGTTCACGCCGCCTGCCCTGGCGAAGCTGTACAATTTCCCCACCGGAACGGACGGCACCGGCCAGTGCATCGCTATTATCGAGTTGGGAGGCGGTTTCCGACCAGAAGATCTAACCGCATATTTCACGCGCCTGGGCCTGCCCGTGCCGGCCGTGACGACCGTAAGTATCGACGGCGGCCTCAACCAGCCAACCACCGCCCAAGGGGCCGACGGCGAAGTAATGCTGGACATCGAGGTGGCCGCCGCCGTGGCCCCCGGGGCCCGCATCGCGGTGTACTTTGCACCGAACACCACGCAGGGATTTCTGAACGCCATCATCGCCGCCGTTCACGACAAGGTAAACCAGCCCACTGTCATCTCCATCAGCTGGGGCGCGGCCGAAAGCAGCTGGACTGCGCAGGCCATGGACCAATACGACCAGGCGTTTCAGGCCGCGGCGCTCATTGGCGTGACGGTGTGCTGCGCCGCGGGCGATAACGGCTCGGGTGACGGGGTGGCCGACGGCCAGCCCCACGTGGACTTTCCGGCGTCGAGCCCCTTCGCGCTGGCCTGCGGGGGCACCAAGCTGACGGCCGCGGGCGGCAAAATCGGCAGCGAGGTGGTATGGAACGAAGGCCCCAACAGTGCCACGGGCGGCGGCATCAGCAACCATTTTCCCGTGCCGGCCTACCAAAAATCTCTCGCCCTGCCGAAAGCCGCCAAAGCCAAGGCCAGAAAGCCCG
>JANPOR010000430.1:0-2888 GCA_031428075.1 Hymenobacter sp.
GGCCCGCATCTTGGAGCTGGAAGGCTACACCGTGCGCCAAGCCCCCGATGCTGTGCGCGGCCTGGAACTGCTACGCGACTATGGCCCGGAAATCCTCGTCGTGCTAAGCGACGTGAAGCTGCCCGACGGCCGTGGCCTCGACCTGCTGCCCCGCTACAAGGCCCTCGCACCCCTGGCCGAAGTGGTGCTGATGACGGCTTACGGCACCATTGCCGACGGGGTGCGGGCCATGAAGCTTGGGGCTTTCGATTACCTGACCAAGGGCGACGCCGACGACCAGCTAATTGTCGTTGTCGACCGCGCCGCCGAACAGTCCCGTCTGCGCCGGCGCGTAGCGGCCCTGGAGAAAAAGGTGGGCCAGCAGTATAGCTTCGATGTGATGGTGGGCACGTCGGCCGTGTTGGAACAAGCCAAAAAAACGGCCCAGCAAGTGGCCTTAACCGATGCCACGGTGCTACTGGAAGGCCCTACCGGGGCCGGCAAGGAGTTGTTTGCGCAGGCCATTCACTACGCCAGTCCGCGCCGTAGCAAGCCGTTTGTGGCGCTTAATTGCAGTGCTTTCCCCAAAGACTTGTTGGAGTCCGAGCTGTTTGGCTATCGCAAGGGCGCGTTTACGGGGGCAGCAGCTGATAAGAAAGGGTTGTTCGAAGAAGCCAGCGGCGGTACCCTGTTTCTGGACGAGATTGGCGAGCTGGAGGGGGGCGCCCAGGCCAAGCTGCTGCGGGCCCTCGAAAGCCAGGAGTTCACCAAGCTCGGCGATACCAAGCCCACCAAGGTGAACGTGCGCATCGTGGCTGCAACCAACCGCAACCTGCGCCAGGAAGCCGACCAGGGACGTTTCCGCCCCGATTTGTACTACCGCCTGTCGGTGGTCAGGATACCCGTGCCGCCGCTCAGTGCCCGCCCTGGCGATGTGCCCGCGCTGGTTGACTACTTTGCCCGGCACTTTGCTGCCAAGCTGCGCCAGAGCCAGCTGACCATTGACCCCGCCGCGCTGCGGGCCCTGGAAAGCTATTCCTGGCCGGGCAATGTGCGCGAGCTGAAGAATGTACTGGAACGCGCGGCCATACTTGTGCCGGCCGGCCAGGCCCTGGCCGTGGAGGATTTGCCCATTGAAGTGCAGCTGGCGGCCCTGCCCCAGACACAGGTTGGAACAAACCCAGACGACCCCCGCACGCTGCGCAATTTTGAGCGGCAGCACGTGCAGCGTATTCTACAGGAATGCGACGGCAATAAGGCCGAAGCGGCCCGGGTGCTCGGCATTGCTCACACCACGCTGTACCGTAAAATTCAGGAGTTTGGACTGTAGCAACTGCCTCCCGCAGTCTGACTGCGTCACGCCGTGCGGGGGCAAGTTGCCGTTGAACTACCGTTGGCCACCCACAGCTCAAAGGCGGCGAGGGAGAGCTGCCCCGCCATGAAGTTCCACATATCGTAGCCCCGCCATTCCAGGCAAAAGCGTAGGAAGTCGGGTTCCGCCTGGCTGGCCGTAAACCCGCGCGCCGTCACTTCGGCTTGGCGGGCGGCAGCGAGCGACGCCTGCCAGTCGTAAAAATCGGTGGTGGTGAGCGGCAATGAACTGGCCTGGGCGCAGTACGCTTTGGTCGCGTGGGTAATCTCAAAAAGCAGGTCGGGCATGGAGCAGGGCAAAACGCCCTTTACACAAAGGGCATCCACTCTGCCTACCAAACCAGGGCCAATCCTCTTCAACCGCTGCCAGGAGCAATCCAAGGCCCTTGAGCCTTGCGGCTACCGTAGCGTTTTGCACATCGCCCTAGCGAAACGCTACGGTGGTTGAATTCGTGACGAACAAGAAATACCAGACAAACTAATGGCAACTGATTGTGATTCAAGATATGGATGTAATCCTTGCCCTGATTTTCCACCCTGGCACCGGCCTTGATGGAATAAGATAAGCCACCTGACTGGCTGCCATCTTTTCATTCTTGTCCGATGACCCCACTTGAAACAGCCGATCTGCTCACGGTCGAATTTCCCGAGCTATCCGCCGCCTTACACGCTCCGCAAACGTGCTCAAGCTTATACCGCCAGCTCGACTGCTTTGCCGACTTCACCCGCCGTGCCGTGGCCAATGGCGAGCTGGACCTGCTACGCCACTGCTTCGCCGTGACCGACAGCTTATTGCGACGAGCCGACCGCTACCTCTCAGCCGCTATTGAAACCGTGTATCTGCACTGCCTGCATCTCGACGGCAGTACCCACGGCAATCAACTAGCCCGGCAATTAATGCCCGTGGGCCTGTATCAGGTCTACAGCCGGCCCCACACCAACATGCTGCCCTAAGGGCCGCACGGACTAGCGAAACGCTAGTCTACCCCTAGCGAAACGCTATGGTTCGCAACTGTGCCATGAACCAAACGCGGGCAGCACGCAGAATATTCGACCTTAGTGATCAGAGTGTTAATACCTTTTTAAGGCTGCAAATGGAGAATAGGGCCCCTCCTTGCTGCTACCAAACTATCCCGCACCGGGGTGCTATTCTCCTTCCTGCATGACGCCTATCCTGATGATTCCGTTTCTGACTGCCGTGGGCCTGGCTGGCTTCTGGCTCTTTTACCGCTCGGTTGATTTCTTCAACCGCATCTGATTATCCATCCGCCTTTGCCTCTGCTGCCATGATGTTCGCCTTGTTGCTGCTTGCCCTCGCCACGTTCGGCTACCTCTGCTACGTGCTGCTGAAACCGGAGAAATTCTAGTGCCGGTCACTTACCTGATACTTCTATGAACAAAGAACTTCTCGGCATCCTGCTCATTTTTGGCAGCACGGTGCTGCTGGCCATTCCGCTGGGCCGCTACCTGGCCACCGTGTACCGGGGCGACAAAAGCTGGACCGATTTCCTGGCCCCGCTAGAGCGGCTGCTGTTTCG
>JANPOR010000431.1:0-19824 GCA_031428075.1 Hymenobacter sp.
CAGCTGCCCGTGCAAACGCGGCCGAAAGCAAGCGGCGTAGCGGGCCACGTAGGCCTCGAGTTTTTTTCAGTAATCGGTAGTCCCATCCCCTAAATTTACACCCCAACTCCGCTACCCGCAACCTGCCAAAGTAGAGCTAAGATCACCAGTAGAATAATGGCCCGACCCAGCGTTCAGCTTGGTCCGGACTTAAATCAAACTGCCACCCCAGCGCTCGTACGCAGAGGTGGCAGTTGAGGATATCGGAAAGGAATGCGCGGCCTTACTTCTTGGCAGGATCGCGGCTCACCAGCTTCTCCACCAGCGCCGAGCTGCCCGAGATGGCGGGGCGGGCGGGTTTGGCAGGTTGTTCCCTCTCAATAAGCTTCTTATAAAGCGTCAGGGCCTGGGCCACCACCTGGTCCATGTTGTAATACTTGTAGGTGGCGAGGCGGCCCACAAAATGCACGTTGGGGGTTTCGTCGGCCAGCTTCCTGTACTTGTTGTACAGTTCGGCGTTTTCGGGCTGGGGCACCGGGTAGTACGGATCGCCCTCGGCCTGCGGGTACTCGTACACGATGGCCGTTTTACGATGCTCCTGGCCGGTGAGGGCTTTGAACTCAGTGATGCGGGTGTAGAGGTGCTCGTTAGGGTAATTCACCACCGGGGCGGCCAAATGCTGCTCTTTGTTGAGTGTTTCGTGCTTAAATTCGAGCGAGCGGTAGGGCAGTTTGCCGAACGTAAAGTCGAAGTACTCGTCCACGGGGCCCGTGAAAATCATCTCCTTGAACGGGATGAAATCGACGATTTCGTGGTAGTCGGTGTTGAGCATCACCTTAATATTGGGATGGTCGAGCATCTTCTCGAACATCCGCGTGTAGCCGTGCAGCGGCATGGCTTGGTAGGTATCGGTGAAGTAGCGGTCGTCACGGTTGGTACGGGTGGGCACGCGGCTGGTCACCGACTTGTCCAGCTCTGAGGGGTCGAGGCCCCACTGCTTGCGGGTGTAGTTTTTGAAGAATTTTTCATATAACTCCCGGCCTACCTTGCTCACCACCACGTCCTCAGAGGTGCGGATGACAGGTACATCCTCTGCCACCGATTCAAAAAACTGGTCCAGCTCAAAGCTGGTCAGCTTCAGGCCGTACAGCTTGTTTATCGTGTCCAAGTTGATGGGCATCGGCACGTGCTGCCCGTCCACCGACGCCAGAACCCGGTGCTCGTAGGGCCGCCAGTCGGTGAAATTCCCCAAGTACTCGAACACATCCTTCGAGTTAGTGTGGAAGATGTGGGGGCCGTACTTATGAATCAGGATACCGTCTTCATTATAATGGTCATAAGCGTTGCCACCGATGTGGTTGCGCTTATCAATGATGAGCACTTTTTTATTGCTACGGGTGGCTAGCCGCTCGGCCAGCACGCTGCCGGCAAAACCGGCCCCCACGATGAGGAAATCGAACATAAGGAAGGCAGAAAAGTGGCGGGAAGATATAGGCGGAGAGGAAAGTATTAGTAAGAAAAGAAAGGCAAATAGGCTAAGCAGTAGCAGTACCGGCGGTCAGGGCAGGGTCAGCGGCAGAGGTTTTGGCCGCTAGGCGGGACTGCATCAGGTCGACCATTTGCTGCCAAGTCTGATCCCAGGAAATGGTGTCCAAGTACTCGTCGGTACGCTGGCGCCAGTCGGCGTCTTCGCGTTGGATGAGAGCCCTTTCAATGGCACGACCAAAGGAATCGGCATCGGCGGCAATCTGCACCAAGTTCAAATCACCGTAGGGCCGCACCACGTCGCGAATGGGCGTACTCACCACGGGGTTGCCAGCGGCTAGGTACTCTGGAGTTTTAGTAGGCGAGATAAATTTGGTACTTTCGTTATCGGCAAATAGCAATGTAGCTACGTCCCAACCTTTTAAATAAGCCGGAAGTTCCAGGTAATCTTTGCCACCGAGGTAATGGACGTTAGCTGGGCTGGGCAACGTGGCGGGGTCGATCTTCACCACGGGCCCGATGATAACGAACTGCCACTCGGGGTGGGCGGCCGCCAACTGGCCTAGCAAGTCAATGTCCAGGCGCTCGTCGATGACGCCGAAAAACCCGATGCGCGGGCGCGCAATGCTGGCCTGATCGGCCGGCTCGGTCAATTCGCCCCGTGCTTGTCCAAAATGGGCCTTATCGATGCTGCTGGGAAAGGGGTGGGCATCGCGGTGCTGCTCGCGCTTGGCCTCGTAGAGCGTCTGACCACCGGTAAACACCAAATCGGCCCGCTCGAACAACTCCCGCTCGAATTTGCGCAGAGCTGGTGGAGCAAACTTAAAAGCTGCTAACTCGTCCATGCAATCGTACACGGTCAGTGCAGGCCGGAAGTGGCGCGATTTGTTCAACGCCATCGGCGTATAATACCAAAACACGTATTTCTCAATACCTTGCTCGTCAAAATATTGGCTCAACAGTTCGAACTGCACCTGGTCGGCTTTTGCTTCGGCAAGGCCGGTAGGCAAGTGGGCCACTAGCACGCGCAGGCCATGCTGATGCTCCTTTATCTCGAGGTGCGGGACAACCTGGTCGGAGTGCAAGAATGGCTCTTCAACATAAAAGACCCGCCCGTGCTGGGCAAAACGCGAGAGCAAATGCTGAGGGCGCTGCCACACAAAATCCCAATTCAAGTGTGCAAAACACACTAAATCGGGCAAAGTATGAGCAGGTGCGGACGGGGCAGCAGAAGGCTGAGGCAGCGCCTCAGGGCGTGCAGCATCCTCCGCCGGAGCGACGTGGGGCATGGGAAAGCAGCAAGGGTTGGAGTTATAGCGGCGCCGCCAGAGGTATGGATGCCGATAACCGGCGTATCAGCGGTGCTATAGGATTATACGGGGCGGCACCGAAAAGGATGTGTCCGGCTCAGAGAGCAGCATTTGAAATTCCACAGCGTCAAGCCACTGGCCCGGCGCGGGGCCGCGCAGCCACGCCCGCCGTGTGCCCACGCGCCGGAAACCAGCGGCAGCGAACAACCGCAGACTGGGGCGATTAGCCGCCGCTACTGTGGCCCAAAGTTGGTGCAGGCGCAGCGTATGGCGGGCATAAGGCAGCAGCAGAGCCAAGGCCTGGGGCCCTAGGCCTTGGCGCCGAAATTTTTTTTGCAGCGCAATTCCCACCGCAGCTCGCTGGTGCAGCGGCTCGAAATTGAACAAGTCGAGCGTGCCGACGGCCAGCGGCGGAAGCGGCGGCGCGGCGGGCAGGCAGATGACCAGCCGCAGCTGGCGCGTCTCAAAAAAATCGGCCGCGGCGTGGGCCAGGTATTCGCGCAGCGCGTGGCGCGACACCGGTGCGAGCGTGTCGGATACGCCCCAGATGTCCCGGTCATTTTCCAGCTCGTAGAGAAAATCGAGGTCGTCGGGCTCCAGGGCGCGGAGAATCATGGAAGGCTGGGTTTTGGATGGTTGGAGAAGCACAGCAATCGTTGTGCGCTGGTTGGTTTTTCTGGGGAAGGTATGTTCGGGGCCGGCCTTGCCTTTCGCAACAACGGCGGTTGGAAGCGACCGGCGAAAAGCTGGAACCCTTCCCTTTAACGCCCAACCCTCAGAGCTTCACTTCCCCGGAAAACACCCGCGTGGCGGGTCCGCTCAGCCATACGTGCTCGAACCCGCCGTCGGCGCGCGGCCGGAACGCGACTTCCAGCAGGCCACCCGGCGTGCACAAGCGTACCGGCGAAGTGGCCCCGCGCCGCGAAGCAGCCAGCGCCACAGCCGTGACGCCGGTGCCGCAGCTGAGGGTTTCGTCTTCCACGCCGCGCTCGTAAGTGCGCACCGACCAGGGCTGGGCGGGGTCGGCCGGAATTTCGACGAAGTTGACGTTGGCCCCGGCCATGCCGTAGGGCTCGCCGTAGCGCAGGGCCCTGCCTTCGGCAAAAACGTCGAGCGCGGCTAGGCCGGCGGGCAGGAAGCGTACGTGGTGGGGCGAGCCGGTGTGTAAGAACACATCGGGGCCCTCCTCCCCTAGCCCAGCCGGACGCGGAGCGGCGACGTCCATCATTCTCAGGTGCACGGTACCGTTTGGCTCGACACGGGCGTCGTGGGGGCCGTCCACGGCCAAGAAACGAGTCTGTTCTGTAATGATATCTAAATACTTAGCAAATGCCACCGTGCAACGGCCACCGTTGCCGCACATGGTGCTGGGGCAACCGTCAGCGTTGAAGTACACCATCTCGAAGTCGTAGCTCTCGGCGTTGCGTAGCAGAATCAGGCCGTCGGCCCCGATGCCGAAGCGGCGGTGGCAAAGGTGGGCAATGCGGGCCTGGTCGGTTTCGTCGAACTGGCGGGCGCGGTCGTCGATGATGACGAAGTCGTTGCCGGTGCCGTGGTATTTATGGAAATTCATCTGTGATAAACCACTATTTTTTTGTTAAGTCAGTCGTTAAATAGCTTAACAGATAAAGTCGCAAAGGTGGCCACGCTTGGCCATGCCGTGCATGACCACTCTTTTTGCAGGAAATCATTTTTCATTTCCGGTCTATGTGTTAGTGCAATGAGACCTAGCGGTGCTCGCGCTGGTACTGGTAGCTGCGGTATTGCATTCGCCGTTCCAACCGCTTGCGCCGGGGCGCAATGCTGCCGCGCAGGTATTTTTCTATGACCAACACCGCGCAGGGGGCGGCGGCTGTGGCCCCGAAGCCGGCGTTTTCGAGGTACACCGCCACCGCAATCTGAGGGTTTTGGGCGGGGGCGAAGCCCACAAAGGTGGCGTGGTCGTCGCCCTCGTCGTTTTGCACGGTGCCCGTTTTACCGGCTACGGTAATGCCCACGTCGGCCAGACTGGAGGTTTCGGCGGTGCCGCCGCGCTGCATCACAGCTATCATACCGGGCACCAGCGCTTCGAAATGCACGCTGTCGATGAGGGTGTGGTGTTTTTCGGTGAAGCGGGGCAACGGACCGCCGGTGCCAACGCTGCGGACAAAGTGTGGCGTGTAGTACCAGCCCCGGTTGGCAATGATGGCCATTATGTTGGCCATTTGCAGGCCGGTGAGGTTAATTTCGCCTTGGCCCACGCTAAGGGAATAGATGGAGCGAAAACTCCAGTTGCGGGTGCGCCGCATCTTATCGTAGTAAGCCGGCGTGGGCAGGAAGCCAGCTTGTTCGCGCGGCAGGTCGACGCCGAGCAGGGTGTCGAGCCCGAACGATTGGGCGTAGCGCTGCCAGGCAGCCAGGTTGGCGTGGCGGGCGGCCACGGTGTCGGCCACCAAGCTGTCGGGCACGTGCTCAACGAGGGCACGCATCACTTGGTAGAAATAAGGGTTGCAGCTGTATTGCAGGGCCAGGGTCAGGTTACGGGCCCGCGGGTGGTGGTGCACGCAGTTGATGAGCGACTGATCGCAGCGGAAGGAAGCCGTAGGCCGGATGGCCCCCAGCTGCAAGGCTACCGCCGCGTTTACCAATTTGAACACCGAGCCGGGCGGGTTCGCCAGGATAGCGGGACGGTTGAGTAGGGGCATATCCTCGTTTTCCAGCAACAGGCGGCGCGTGCCGGCCCGGTCGGGCGCGGTGAGGGCACCCGGCGCGAAGGTGGGGGCCGACACGGCGCACAGCACCTCGCCGGTTCGTGGGTCCAGAGCCACGAGGTACCCTGTGCGGCCGCCGAGCAGGCTCTCGGCATAGGCTTGCAGCTTGGCATCGAGGCTCAGGTGCAGGTCCTGGCCCTGCTGAAACGCGGTGTCGGAGGCCCACGTGCCGCGCTCCTGGCCCGTGGAGTCGAGGAGCGGGTGCCGGTAGCCGCGGTGGCCGTTGAGCAAGCCGTTGTAGTAGGTTTCGACTCCGCCGTTACGCAAGCGGTAAAACCGGCCGCGGCTACAGCGTTGGGCCAAGCGCAGAAATGGCTGCGCCTGATCAACGGCGTAGCCAAGCACGGGGGCCCCTGAGTTGGTGGTATAGGTGCGCAGGGTTTGCTGCGTCAGCGTTAGCACGGGCCATTCTCGCTGATACTTGCGTATTTTTTCAGCCTCTCTACTGGTTATCAATAGTTTGACGCCTCCTCTGGGGCGGGCTCCTTTGTAGGGCAAGGCGGCGGCAAGGCGGTACCACAAGGTGCTGTCTGACCAGCCGAGCAGGCGGTTGAGCCCGGCCGAGTCGAGTGGCGGGCGGAGCGGCAGCGTGAGCAGATACACAGGCCGGGTAGCTACCAGCACCGAGTCATGGCTGTCGAGCACACGGCCCCGACGGGGCGCTTCCGATGCTTCACGGCGCGGCGTAAGGGGCCCGGCGGCCGAGTCCTGCACGACTGCCCCGGGCTGTTGCGCCTGTTGTGCCGGCGATGAGCAGGCCGCCAGTGGCAACAGCACTGCCAGGAGGTAAGTTTCCCAGGGAGCAAGGGCCATAAGCATACGATAAAGCTAGGCGGTGGCCGACAAGTTTGACGTTTTTCGATGAACAAATCCGGGGGCCATTCGAAGCAACAATTTAGCTGAGGCGTAGGGCTGCCTGCGCAGCCATCAGCCCATCGAGCGTGGCAAGTGGGGAGGCCGGTTTCCAACCTGGCCGTCTAAGACGTAACGGAGTTGGTCGACCCAACGCAGATTTACGGACGTGGCGGGAAGAGTTGGGCTTACCAAAAATTAGCAGTACGGCGGTCGTTGATCACCGGTTCAGGTGCTGCACCTGTGCACTACCCAGGCCACGCCCGCGGCGGCCAGCAGGGTGCCCGTCCGCAACAGCACAAACACCCAGGTGGGCAATTCGGGGTCTTTGTGGATTCTGAACATCTTGTCGTTGTGTACGAAATCGCCCGGTCAATGGGGGGCCCCTCAACCCCTCCATCGTTACTTTTGCCCTGTGTACGACTTTCTCACCACTTCGCCCTGGCCCGACTACGAGCTGATTGATTCCGGTAATTTCCAGAAACTGGAGCGTTTCGGCAAGTATGTGCTGGCCCGGCCCGAGCCGCAGGCCATTTGGGACCCGCACCTGCCGCTGAAGGAATGGGAGAAGGCCGATGCCGCCTTTGCCCGCGCTGCCGGCAGCACCGAAAAGGGCCAGTGGCGGCTCAAGCCCGCCATGCCCGAGCAGTGGGTGATTGACTACCAGCGGCCCGGCGGCATCAGGCTGAAGTTTCGGCTCGGCCTGTCGTCGTTCAAGCACGTGGGGCTGTTCCCGGAGCAGGACCCAAACTGGCAATTCATTTACAACCAAACCAAGCTGCGCCGCGCCGCCCAGCCGCGGGTGCTCAACTTGTTTGCCTACACTGGGGCGGCCACGTTGGCCGCCCGCGCCGCTGGCGCCGACGTGACGCATCTCGATTCCGTTAAACAGGTCAATTTCTGGGCCCGCGACAACATGGAGGCCAGCCAACTCGACGGCGTGCGCTGGCTCGTGGAAGACGCCATGAAGTACGTGCGCCGCGAGGTGAAGCGCGGCAGCCAGTACCAGGGCCTTATTCTCGACCCGCCCGCCTATGGCCGGGGCCCCAACGGCGAGAAGTGGCAGCTGGAAAACGAACTGAACGAACTACTTAAGCTCAGCCAGCAGCTGCTCGACCCGCAGGACCACTTTTTTGTGGTCAACCTTTACTCGCTGGGCTTCTCGGCCCTAATCTTGGACAACCTGGTGGCGGCAATCTTCCCCGGGGAAAAGGTCGTGCGGGAGCTAGGTGAGATCTACCTGCACGATGCCGGCCTGCGAAAGCTGCCGCTAGGCACGTTTTGCCGGTTTGCCAATTAATCGTCTTCAACGGCCAATTTCTTTTCCTTAGCTTGGAGGAGATGCTGGCCCTGCTGTTCCTTTCCAAATGCCTGCCCACGCCCATCCGACCCGCCTCGCCCTGATTGACATGGGCACCAATACCTTCCACCTGCTTATTGTGGAGCTGCCCGTTGCGCCCGGCCAGCCGCCGCACGAACTGGTGCGCACCAAGGCCGGCGTGCGCCTGGGCGAAGGCGGCATCAGCCAGGGTGAGATTGCGCCCGAGCCCTACGCCCGGGCCCTGCATACGCTGGCCGGCTTCAAGGAGGAAATGGAGCTGCACGGCGTGACGCAGGTGCGCGCCACGGCCACTAGCGCCATGCGCGTGGCCCGCAACGGCCCGGATTTGGTGCGCGATATTTCCGAGCAGTTCGGCATTGAGGTGGAAGTGATTGCGGGCGGACGCGAGGCCGAATTGATTTGGCGGGGTGTGCGCGAGGCCGTGCCGCTGGGCCCCGAACGGCACCTACTGATGGATATCGGCGGCGGCTCGGTGGAATTTATCCTGGCCAACGACCACGAGATTTTTTGGAAGCAAAGCTTCGAGATAGGGGCCCAGCGCCTACTCGATCAGTTTTTCCCCGATCCCAGCGGCATCCTGCCCGCCGCCAGCCTGGCGGCCGAACAGGCGTATTTCGACACGGTGCTGGCCCCGCTGGTGGCGGCCGTGCAGGAGCTAAAACCCGTGGGCCTGGTGGGCGCGTCGGGCAGCTTCGACAGCCTGGCCGACATGCAACTCGGCCGCCTGCGCACCGAAAAAGAGTTGCCACCCCGCACCGAGCTGGCCCTGAGCAGCTTCCAGGCCAGCTATGCGCATCTGCTGAGCCGCGACCACGCCCAGCGGCTGGCGCTACCCGGCATCCTGCCCATGCGGGCCGACATGCTGGTGGTAGCTGCCGTGCTGATTGACTGGGTATTGGGCATTACGGGCATCACGCGGCTGCAAACGTCGGCCTTTGCGCTCAAGGAAGGCCTGTTGGCCGAGATGCTGGAAAAGCCGCAGTAACCCCCGCGTTGGCTTTTTGGCGGCTTAGCTAGCAAGCAGCCCGGTGGGAACAGCGGCGGATTGCCAGTTATCCACAGAATGCGTGTGGATAACTGGATAAACATTCAAAACCGGGGCCCCGGCGCAACGACGCGCCGGGGTCCCGGTTTCGAAGTAAAATTAGGCCGAGCTACTTGGCAAACTCTACAGGGACCGTAAAGCTCACGTTCACGGGTTGGTCGTTTTGGCGGCCGAGGATGAACTGGGGCAGCTGCTTGACGGCGCTCAACACGGCTTCGTCGTAAGCCGGCCCCAGCCCCTTCTTAATACTGGCGTCTTGTACCGCTCCATCCTTCGTCACGGTGAAGGACACGAATACGCGGCCCGTCTGCTAGTCGGCTGCAGCCAGTGCTGGGTACTTCAGCTTGCTTTGAATAGCCGCAACGATAGCCGCATTGCCGCCCCCACCGGGCAATTGGGGCATCTGCTCGACGTAGGTGTAAAGCTTTACATGCTCTTGCTCTTTGGTCACCGCTTGCGCTTGCGCTTTGAACACTAGGACTGTTGGGGGCGGCGGAGCAACCCCCGTAGCAGATTGGGCACTAGCAGCGGGCGAGCCGGCCACGGCCAACAGGCCCGCCACCACGGGCCAGCCACTGCTTCCAGCGGCGCACGGGATGGGAGGAATTTAGCATGGTGATGCGGGTTAGGGTGAAGGATTGGGTGAAGGGATGCAGCAGGGACACGGGCGCCAGCGCCCGCTGGGCCGCCAGCCGGGCCAGCAGCGCGGCGTAAGCGGCGGGACGTGCTGCGCGACTGGTTGCAGGAGAGGCTTCGGCCAGGGCGGCGCGGTCGGCCAGCAGCTCGTGGGTGCAGGACAAGGCGCGCAACAGCGGGTAAATGAACGGATTAAACCAGAGCACGGCGCCCCATACTTGTAGCCACAGCGCGTCGTAAGTGTGGCCCTGGCGCACGTGGGCCCGCTCGTGAGCCAGCACCTGCGCGGCCTCGCCGGGCACCAGGGCGGCAGTATCATCCCAGAAGATGGTGCGGCCGAACGAGCTAGTGGGCAGCCGTCCGGCGGTGAGGGCCAGCACGTAACCGGCCTGGGCGGTGCGGGGCAGGTGGCGCGTGGCCCGGCGCAGCTTTCACAGCCGGTACGCTAGCCGGCCCAGCCCCAGCGCCACGCCGCCCGCGTACAGCCACAGCAGCCCCGATGCGCTCCAACCGGCTCCCCAGCCACCGGGTACTATTCGCAACGCAGGCAGCAGAAACCCGGGCGTCGGCGCGGCACCTGCCAGCGCACTGGGCGCACCCGCCCAATAGCCAGCCAACCAACCCAGGCTAGGGCGCGGCAACAGCGGCAGTCCAGCCGCCACCAGCGGCGCCAGCAGCAAAAACACCCGGTTGTAGCCAAAGCACCGCTCGTGGCACAGCGCCACCCGGTACAGGCCCTAGGCGGCACCGAGCACCAGCACGGTGTTCGTCATCCAGGTTAGCAATGCGTTAGCATTCATGGCTGCGGGTTGATAGGTGGGGGGAATTCGTCGCTGGTGTCTTCGGTCTGGGCGTGACGGAGTAAGGCATCGAGGCCAGCGGTGTCGAGGTTTTCCTCTTGGGCAAAGAAGGACAGCAGCCGCCCAAACGAGCCGCCGAAGTGCCCGCCCAGCAGCTTGCGCAGCGAAAAGCGGCGGTAATCATCCTGCTCCACCAGGGCGTAGTAGCGGTGCGTGCGCCCAAACGCCTCGTAACCCACGAAGCCTTTCTGTTCTAAAATGCGCACAATAGTGGACACCGTGGTAATGGCCGGCAGGGGGGCCGGCAGGCCCCCCTGCATGTCCTTGACATAGCTGGGGCCCCGCTGCCAGATGATTTGCATCACCTGTTCTTCGGCGCGGGTGAGTTCGGGAAAAGACGGATTCATGAATTTGTGCTGCCGTTATTAGGCAGCGCAAATATCAACTAATATTTTAGTTTATTAACTAAGACATTAGTTAATGTTTATAAAATCTTGATTCCTAATGGAATTTGTTTTTTACTGGCTCGAAGACAATCGTTTTAGGCACCTACTCTACCTTTACCTAGCCGATTTTTTTCTTTATGATTACCCTTTTGCCCATGCCCGCTTCCATCACCTTCTCCTACAACCAGCTTTTCACCTTTACGGAAAGCGTCTTTCGGGCCATCGGCTGCCCGGAGGCCGACGCCACCCTGGCCACCGAAACACTGCTGGCTGCCGATCTGCGGGGCATCGACTCGCACGGCGTGGCCCGCCTCGTGGGCTACGTGCGTCTCTGGGAAGCCGGCCGTATCAATCCCACCCCTCGCGTGGGCGTCACCTACGAAACGCCCAGTACGGCCGTGGTCGACGGCGACGGCGGCCTAGGGCTAGTGGTGGGCCCCAAGGCCATGCACGTGGCCATCGAGAAGGCCCAGCAGGTGGGCACTGGCTGGGTTTCGGTGAAGAACTCCAACCACTTCGGCATTGCTGGCTATCACGCCATGCTGGCCCTGGCCCACGATATGATCGGCGTGGCCATGACCAACGCTTCGCCCTTGGTGGCCCCCACGTATTCGCTGGACAGACTGTTGGGCACCAACCCCATTGCCGTAGCAGTGCCCGCCGGCGAGCAGCCCGATTTCGTCGCCGACATGGCCACTACCACTGCTGCCAACGGCAAGCTCGAAATTGCGCAACGCAAAGGACTACCCCTGCCCGATGGATGGGCCCAAACCACCGACGGCACCCCTTCAACCGATGCCAACGCCGTGAAAAATGGCGGGGCCCTGCTGCCGCTGGGCGGAGCCACCGGCTCGCATAAAGGCTACGCACTGGGCAGCATTGTTGATATCTTTTCGGCGGTGCTGTCGGGGGCCAACTATGGGCCCTGGGTGCCGCCGTTTGTGGCGTTCTTGCAACCAACTGCCGACCCCGTAGGCCAGGGCTTGGGCCACTTTTTTGGGGCCATGCGGGTCGATGCCTTTCGCCCAGCCGACGAGTTCAAGGCCCACATGGACAATTGGATAAGCACCTTCCGTGGCGCGCACGCCCTGGAGGGCAAAAAGGTATTAATTCCCGGCGACCCGGAGCGCGAAACCGCCGCTCACCGCCTGCTTGACGGCATCCCGCTGCTCGAGGCCGTAGTACGAGACTTGGAGAGCGTGGGGGCCAAGTTTGGAGTAAGGCTGTAACCTTTGACGTTTGCAACGGCAGGGTTCACGTTAAGCATTTGTTTATTCGACACAAAAAAGGCCCTGCGCACGATGCACAGAGCCTTTTTTGTGTCGAATAAACTCCTTTACGACACCCCCCGCGCTGTAGGCACAAGAGCGGCAATGGCCACGTTTTCGTTTAGAAACTTTGAAGAATAGCCAGCGTCCGACTTGTTGATGAACAAGCAAGTGCCGCCATCCACGGCAGCGATGATTTGCGCGTATTGGTTCATTGGCAGGGCTGGACAGCCAAGACTACGGCCAAGGCGGCCATTCTCTTTAATAAACTCCTCGCTCACGTATTTGGCCCCGTGCATCACCACTGAGCGGGCAGCGGCATTGGTGTTGAACCCTTCGTCGAGGCCTTCTAAGCGCAGTGAGTGGCCGTGCTTGCCTTCGTACTCGCTGCCCGTGACATAAAAGCCCAAGCTGCTCATATTGCTGGCGTCGGCGTTGGAGAAGATATTGGCTTCGTTTTCGCCCGAATTGTGACCGTGGGCTACTAACGTGTGAAACAGCACTTTGTGACTGGCTAGGTCTACCACCCACAGGCGCTTCTCAGTGCTAGGTAGATCAAAGTCGACCACCGTCAGCAACTGCTTGCCGTCGGTCAAACGACCAGCCTGCTGTAGGTTGAGGTAGCCAGTCATGGCTTTTTCAAACACTTCAAACTTGAGGCCCTGTACTTCGGAGCCCAAGGCGTCGTAGGCCTCGTGCAACTTCATATTGAACAGCACCTTAGCGAGCGAAGCACTTGGGTGCCGGGCCTCGCTGCGGGAGCCCCCGGCCAGCGACCGGCTCACCGGGGCGGCAATAGGCGTGGCCAGAAACAGGGCAGCCAGGAAAGGCAACATGCGCCGGGCAGTACGCTTGGTGCAACGTTGGCCGCGCTGGCGCTGGACGACACTAGGCTGATGTTTTTCCATAATCTACTAGAAATCAATACAACAACAAGTCGAAGGCAGGGAGAAAATCAGCCATCTGGCCACGCCACTTAGACAATTATACGCATAAGATGTAACGACAGGACGACACAGAACTCTGAAATTGAACAAAAAATTCCCATTGCCCCACCCGGCTGCCTTCTTAAGCCCAACCGTGGGTCCGAAACCGCCGGGCAGCCGCCGGCCCGTCGAGCCAGCGCGAGCGAAGGCCGGGACCACTCATTAGCAACGCCGTACCCACCCGCATGGTGCCGATTATGGCCTTGAATTGCCCCGGCGGCAGCGCTGGACAGCCCCGGCTGTAACCCAGGTGGCCGTAGCGGCGCACGTAGTCGGGGCTAGCGTAGTCAGCGGCGTGCAATACCACGTAGCGGTCGTAAGCGTGGGCGTTCTGGCCCTCATCGAGGCCTTCGATGCGGCGCGAGTAGCCGTGCTTGCCATCGTAGGTATCGGCGGTGCGGTAGAAACCCAGCGAGGTGCAGGCCGATTTTTCGAGGTCGGAAAAGCGGCGGGCCCGCAGGTGGCCCGAGCCTTCGCCGTGGGCCACTAAGCTGTGATGCAATATTTTGGCGTTCTTCAAATCGAGTACCCAGAGGCGCTCGGTGGTGTTGGGCAGGTCCATATCAGCTACTGCCACCAAGCCCCCGCGCTCAATGCGGTGGGTGCGGCGTAGGGCCAGGTAGCCTATGCAGGCCTGCTCCAACACGGCCGGGCGCAGGCCGTTGGCCTCGGGGCCCAGGGCCGTGCGCAGCTCGGCAATGGCCCAGCGCAGGGTGTCGGGCACGTCGGCCGGGGCGGGCACAGGCGTGAGGACCAGCGAATCGGGCAAGGCCACCGGTCCGGCCGGGGGGGCCACGCGCGGGCTCAGCCGGGCCACTGCAGTTAGGGCGGAGGCCACGGCCCGTGGCGCGGCCCGGCGCTGGCAGCCGCTGGCCCCGGCCAGCAGGACCAGCACCAGGCCAGCCAACGAATATATCCCGCGCATCATGCCCCGAAAGTAGGCTCCAAGATCCGTTTTGTATTTAACTAAATGTTGGACTTACGCAAAAGCCAGCGAGGCTGCTTCAATTCATGTCGCACATACGCATCCAAAAACCCTTGTTTGAGCTAGTAAATCGTTTTTTAGGTGTGGTGGGCGGCTTGTTTGAGGCGGGTCCGGGCCCGCCCGGCCAAGGCGATGTGGTTACGCTGGCTGCGGGCCCGCCGGCGTTGGCAGGCCTGCACGCCGGTGAGGTGCTCGCGTTCGCGGTGAAACGGTTCAATCGTCCAGCGGACGCTGCTTTCTTGTTCGGCAGCGGCCGTCTCGCGGGGCTCCACCTCGTTGGTCACGGGGTAGTCCGTCCGGTGGGGGGACACCAGTACGCGGAAAAGTTTCCGTTTGCAGCCCTTGGGCATACCCTTTACTTTCAGCGTTTTGCCCCGCTCCACCTCCTCGGCCGACCGGCCCAGACAGGCCACCGATTGGTCGGGCTGCTGGCCGCCGGAGTCGTCGACGAGGCGGTTGTTTTTCAGCGGGCAGTAAGACGCCTTGCCGGCATTCAGCAGCCGCTTGAACAGGGCCGTAGTGGCGCACCAGCTGTCCAGCAAGACCGTGTGGTAGGCAATGCCGCGCGGGGCCGCTGGGCCAGCATCTCGGCCACGTGCGCGAGCTTGGTCTTGCCGTCCACGTCGGGAGCGAAGTGGCGGTAGGCGATGAGCCAGAATTGGTCGGTTTCGGGATTAGCGTACACGCAGGTGACCGGGCCGGTACCGGCACGCACGCCGTGGGCGTTGCCGCTGTACTGGCGGCGCACCAGTTCGATGCGCCGGCTGTGGTGCTTGTCGGGCACCGCGTCGCCGGACAAAACGTAGCCCCGCGTACTGAGCACCACCTCGGGGCGCACCTGCGGCCAGCGCTGACGGGGCGTGAAACGCTTCGTTTTGAGAAAGCAGCGCACGTTGTCGTGCGTGAGCCCGTCCAGGTGGTCGGTCAGGTACGTGCCGGTGTAGTTGACTTGGCTGCTCACCAAAAACTACCCGTAAAATTGTGTCGTCACTCTCATGGCTTTTCCTCTCAAATTACCCCTTTTGCGTAAGTCCTAAATTATAAACGAATGACTGTCAGTTTATAATTAAACAAAAAATACCCGCTGGATCGTCCAGAAGGCGGCTACCAAGCCGATGGCAGCGGACACCGGCACCACCACCCGGCTCCGGTACCAGGGCTTATCGGCGGCCCAGCGGCCGATGAGGGCCCAGGCCAGCAAAATGACCGTAACCTGCCCCAGTTCCACGCCTACGTTGAAAGAAATAAGCGAACCGAAGTAGGCGTTGCGCGGCAGGCCTAGCCCCGTGAGAGCACTGGCAAAGCCCAGCCCATGCACCAACCCGAACCCGAACACCACCGCCAGCCGCCACGGATTCAGCCGTTGGCTAATGATGTTCTCGACGGCCACGAACAGGATGGACAGCGCAATTACCGGCTCCACAATTGCCGACGGCGGCCGCACAAAACCGTACATGGCCAGCCCCAGCGTGATGGAGTGCGCTACCGTGAAGGCCGTGGCCTGCCAGAGCACCGGCCGCAGTCGCGGCTCCAGAATGTAGAGGCTGAGCACAAACAGGATATGGTCGAGCCCCAACGGCAGGATATGGGTAAAGCCCAGCTGCAAATACGTCCAGAACACCGCCGTGCGCGAAAGCTTGCTCAAATCCACGTCGATGACGTGGGCCGCGGCCGGCAAGGCCAGCAGCAAAAGCAGCAGGACCGACAGCAAGCAACGGACGGCCGGACGGCGCATGGCGTAGGGGCCCTAGCGTTGGGCCAGTAACTTCTCGCCCTCGGCGCTCACCTCAGGGTTGAGGTAAGGGGCGGTTTTGAGGGATTTTTCGAGCAAGGCGTGGCCCTCGGCCGCTTGGCCGGTCTTCATCAGGATGAGACCGGCACGGGCCAGCAGCACGGGGTTTTGCGAATGGGTGCGGCGGGCCACGGCAATGTACTTGGCCGCGTCGGCGTACGCGCCGCGCTTGTAGTACACCCAAGCCAGGGTCTCGTTCACGTCGATGTTGTCAGGGCGCCGGGCGTACTCAATTTTCGCGTGCTCCAAGGCCTTGTCCAACTCGTTGGTTTTGAGGTAGGCGTAGGCCAGTTCGCGGTCGGCGTAGTGGCCCATAGCCTCGTCGCTATTGGCTTGTTGGGCGGCGCTGGCCAGCATATTAATGGACTCGCGAGCCATTTTTTCGGCTTCTTCCGGCTGATGGTTGAGGCGGTACAAATCCACCAGTTCGTCGGTGAAGGCGTAGTCCTTCACCTCGGCCCGCGCCTGCCGGAAGTCCTTGATGGCGGCGGCGTAGTCGTGGCGGGCGGCGGCCACCCGGCCCAGGCCGGCCTGGGCATAGGCGTAGCCGGGGCGGTTGGCCAGGGCCCGTGCGTAACAGGCTTCGGCGCGGGGCAAGTCGCCGCTCACTTCGTAGAGGTGGCCCAGAGCCACGCGGGTCCACTCCGTTTGCTCTAAGCCGTCGAGGCCCGCCTTCGCAGCCATGTCCATGGCCTGGATGGCCCCTGGCACGTCGCCCATAATTTCGCGCAGGTAGCTCACCCGGGCGTAGGCCCCCAGGTCGGGACGCACCTGGTTCATGCGGTCGGCCGTCCGTACGGCTTCGTCGTAGTGGCCCAGTTCCACGTTGGCGTCGGTCAGCAGCCCGTACACGAAGCCACTATTAGGGTTAAGTTCTTGGGCTTGTTGGGCCAGGGCCAGCCCCTGCGAAAAGTGGTGTTGGGTGAGGCTGATGGACGCCTTGCAGGCCACGGCCTCAAAGTTTTCGGGCTCGGCCTGCAGTACGTCATCGAGCAGTTGCACGGCGGCGGCGTCGTAATAGGGATGGTCGCCGGTCACGCGGCCTTCCTGCATGTAGGCTTGGGCCAGCAGCAGGCGACTTTTCTGGTCTTTGGGATCCTGGCGCAGCCGGGCCAGTAGGCCCTGGATGGCGCTTTTCGTGTTCGTCCATTCACCACCCAGGGCCAGAGTGCCTCGTCGCTCTTTGAGGTCGGGCAAGCGTACTGCGGGCTTTTTGAACACGTAAATGGCCGCCACGAGCACGCCAAATACCAGCAGCAAAACGGGGTAAAGATACTTTCTCACGGTTCAGGGATCGGTTATTCGTTGTCGGTTACCGGGGTTAGTTTGATTGATTTTCGGCCTGACAGCACTACACTATCAACCCGGTTGGCAACCAACCCAATTCATCCAGAGAGCCGCCACCGGTCCCCGTGGGGGCCAACGGCGGCTCAATTTTGGCCTTGAAGCGCCTATTGGCGCACCAGGTTGATGGATTGCAGCAGCGTCTTGCCGCTGTACAGGGTAGCAATGTACATGCCGGGGGCCAATTTGGCCGTAGGCTTCCATTGCACTTCATGTACGCCAACACTGTAGTTTTTGGATTCGGCCACCGTACCTACTTTCCGGCCCATGTTGTCGTACACCCCGATGCTCAAAGTGAGGGCATTGTTCAGCTCGAAGTGGAAAGTAGTGTTGTCCACGAACGGGTTGGGGTAAGCCTGAGCCATGGCTAGGCTGGGCGACAAGCCTAGGCCCGACGAGCCGCGTTGCGCCGTGACGGTGGGCTGGGCCATGGTGCCGCTCCAAGGGTCTTGCAAGAACGGCCAACCCACCCGAATAGTCGTGTCGTTGCGCTCCATACCGGTGGTGAAGGTTAGCACATTGGTCAACTGCGGCGTCACGGGGTTGGTCGTCGTCGGGGCGTAGTCGTCGTACCACAAGCCCAGCGAAGCCAGCACCACGCCGCTCACGGTTTGCAGCTCGATGCGGGGGGTATCGTCCTCTAGGCGGCGGCCATTAGGAAAGCCGTCCATGTTAGGAATAAATTCCAGCTTCGTACTGCCGTTATAGCGGGGGTCGGTGAGGCCCAGCTTGGCGGCGGCCAGCAAGCCTTCCGAGCTGAAGTCGGGCGAGTTGCGGGGCGTCACGGGCACGGCCATGTTCAGGCGCAGCATGTCGCCGCCCAAGCTGGCAAGCGTGCCCACGGGCAGAAAATTGTTGATGAACGGCTTGCCGGCCGCCAGCGGATTTCCGTTTTTGCCGACGGCCAACTGAAACGGCGGCAGGTTAGGCACGCCGGTGTGGAACAACGGCAGCAGATCAATCGAGCGGGGCTGGCCCGGCCGCAGCAGGTACTCACCAAAGCCGCCGCTGGCCAAGGGGGCCAGGGCCGTGCCGGCCACCGCCGACGAGCCCGCCAAGCCCACCAAGCCGGGCGCGCCGTTGCGGAAGTCGAAGCCCGCGGCCGGCAGTCCCGCCGCGCCGGCCCGCGACTTGGTTTGGATGCGCAGCAGCTGCAGACCCGGCACCACTTCGCCAAAACAACTTTGGCCAGCGGGTTTGGGGGCCGCACCGTTCTTGGGCACGTTGTCGGCCATGTACAGGGCCAGCTCCGGGTTGGTGAAGTTGACGTCGTAGGCCCGGTTTTCGGTGTACGGGGTGCGGGCGTTGAACTCGTCTTTGTTGCCGTAGTTACTCAATACTTCGTTGGTCAGCGGAATGCCCAGGCGTGACACCTGCACGTAATTGCCCGAAAAAACCTGGCCCCCGGTGGTGTTGCCCTTGGCATCGGGGGGGGTCAGCGTTTTCAGGGCCGGCCGGCTGGCCGAGGCCCACACCCCAGAAGGCTGGGTCGAGGATGCTTGTGGCCGCTGCCACCTCCTTGCCGTCGCGCTGGAGCTGTGCGATGGGAATCTGTAAGGCAATGCAGTTGATGTTTTTGTGGTACAAGCCATCGCGGGCGCGGGTGGGCCGTATGCCACCGAGGTCCTCAATGGCTCCAATGTCTACAAAAAACGGGTCGTCCGCCGTGCCGCAAAACACCTTGGTGCCGTCGCTCGCCTTCTGGATGGCGCTGGTGATAAGCTGCCGGTAGTTGGCTGCTCCAAAGCCCACCTTGGGGTCGGAAATGGCGCGCGGTCCCACGTTGTAAGGCGGCACCACACCTTTGGTTACGATGGCGGTAAAGGGCCCACCGTTGCGTCTCACTTCGCAAGTATAGGTTGCCTTTTGGTTTTCCTTGGGGCCCATCCCCGCGTTGCGGATGCGAAAGTGCGTGGTGGGGTCTTGGTTGGTGAGCGAAAACGTGAACCGGTAGGTGATGTCGTCGCCGGCCGAGGTGGGCACCCCAGCGGCCGTAGCAATCGAAGGCCGGTTCTTGATATGGATTTCATAGCAGACATTCTCCCCGAAGTTGTAATAAATCGGGCCGCCCTGGGGTAGCTGAAAGGGAATGTAGTTGGCGATGATGGTCACCGTGTTCGGGTCGTCCGGGCTGCGGAAAGCGTAGACGTCGGTGTTGTCGGCCAGCGGGTCGTAGGCAATGAGGGGGGCTTCGCGGTGGCTGGAGGCTTCGAGGGGGGGTGTGGCCGCCGCTCCACAGAAGCACTCCGGCGGCCGCAGCTTCGGCCGCCGTGAGCAGCAGCGCGGGCCGCGTCAAGGTTTTCTCCATGAAATGTCGGGGTAAAGAGTGGGAATGGGAGTGAGGGATGAAAGGGTGGGGGAAAAGTGGTTTTTTGCTATCAGTCGCGGCGGCTGGCTCATAATGAGTTGATTAGCAGCCTAACGATGGTGACGATACGGTGTTTTCGGTAACATAGATTCAGTCAATAAATTATTATTATTATTATATTATTAATGTCCGGGCGGCAGTCCACCAGACTGCTGCTGGGTGGCCAGTAGACCAGGCTGCCGGACCCCGGCGTACTTTTGTGGCCCGCCGTCGGCGGGTCGTTTTGCTTCTTCGCTCCTATTCGTGCCGCCTCCGCTGCGGCCTTTTGCTCTATGGCTAAAGTCGCCATCAACCTCGCTACCGGGGCTCTCCAACAGGAGGAAATCATCGTCGGCATCGACCTAGGCACCACCAATAGCCTGGTGGCCTACGTCCACCCCGAGTCGCGCCAGCCGCTGGCCATCAACGACCAAGGCCGCGGCAGCATCGTGCCGTC